>JAFRAF010000164.1 GCA_017405545.1 Oscillospiraceae bacterium
CCCCGGAGGGAATGAAGCTGACGATTAATGACAGCGTTGATATCAACGCATTTGCTGTCAATCAACTTGCTTTGCTCCGCAGGTGTACTTTTCACCGGCGAAAAGTACACAAAAGCCGGCAAAGGGCTGCGGCCCTTTGCAAACCCAGGGGGCTTCAAATACCGCTCGCGCTGCTCGCTCTGCCTTAGTTTTCTCGAAGCTTTGAGCCCCTGCCTCTGTTTAAGGCAGAGTTAATCGCATGGCCCCGTCTTATGCTTGTAAATCTGTACAGTCATTTGGTGGATGGTATCGACTGCAACAACGAGAAAGCCAAACCCCGTCGGAGACCAGGGGGATATACAAGGGGGACTGGTCCCCCTTGTAAGTCGCGTCCGGCATCAGCCGGATAAAGTCTCACCGCAGTGAGACTCGCGGCCTTGAATCTCTGCCGGTCACCGCGTGACAGTACGGATCTGCGATGAATTATAGAAATTAAATCATAGAAATTAAATATAATTCGCCTAAGCTATCGACTTTTGGGGTAAAGTTGTGGTATAAATGATATATAAAGAATGACGGAATTAAAACTGCGCAATTTTCAATAAAAAGGAGAGGTATACTATGAGGAAAAATTTAGGAGCCAAGCCCTGGATATATCCCCAGCCCGTGTTCATCATCGCAGCCTACGGCGAGGACGACGTCCCCAACGCCATGAACGCCGCCTGGGGAGGCATCAGCGAGGAGAGCGAGATATCCTTCTGCCTCAGCCCGGAGCACAAGACCGTCGAGAACATCCTGAAAAAGGGCTTCTTCACCGTCAGCATGGGCGACGCGGCCCACGCGGTGCAGTGCGACTATCTGGGCGTGGTGTCCGGCAAGGACGTGCCTAACAAGATGGAAAAATCCGGCTTCCACACCAGCAAGGCCCCGAATGTGGACGCCCCTCTGATAAACGAGCTGCCCATGGCCCTGGAATGCAGGCTTCTCAGCTATGATCCGAGATCCTGCCGCATGGTGGGCGAGATAGTCAACGTCTGCGTGGATGAGAGCATACTCACAAACGGCAGCATCGACCCGGCCAAGCTGCGCCCCATCTCCTTCGACCCCGTGAACCGGGCGTATCTGGTGCTGGGCGAGAAGATAGGCAACGCCTTCAAGGACGGCCTGAGCCTGAAATAGCTCTGCCGCGGATATACAGAGCACAAGCGCTGCTGTCTCAGCTGTTGGGGACAGATAGATAGTAAAGATTATTCAGGAGATGCGGGAAAACGGCCCGCATCTCTTTTTTCAGGCGGCCGCCTGAAGCGGAAAAAGCATTGCAATACTCCCGGAGCTGTGGTAAAATGAAATATCACATAAAATGTGACGAGTGAGGCTTGGAGCCGCATAAAAGCGCCGAGCCGGTTTAACATAAGATTGAACACAGGAGGTATTTGAGCATGAGATACGAAGGCAACATATATCGTCCGCCAGGAGAATGGAAGAGCTATCTGCTCCAGTGCACCATCGGCTGCAGCATGAACACCTGCA
>JAFRAF010000015.1 GCA_017405545.1 Oscillospiraceae bacterium
AGCCGGACATGCGCTTCGGCTATGAGCTGATGGATATCTCCGATATCGTGGCGGACTGCGGCTTCGGCGTGTTCTCCGAGCCCGTCAAAAAGGGCGGCAGCGTGCGCCTTATCAACGTAAAGGGCGGGGCCGCCGGCTTCCCCAGAAAGAAGATCGACGCTCTGGTGCCCTTTGCCAAGACCTACAAGGCCAAGGGTCTGGCATGGACCCGCATGCACGAGGGCAATGTGACCAGCTCCTATCAGAAGTTCCTCACGGAGGAGGAGAACGCCGCCATCATGGCCCGGGCCGGGGCCGAGGACGGGGACCTGCTCCTCATCGTGGGCGACGAGAAAAACGACGTGGTCTTCGCGTCTCTGGGCGCTCTGCGGATCGAGTGCGCCAAGCGCATGGACATCATCCCCAAAAACGTGTACAAATTCCTCTGGGTCACCGAGTTCCCCATGTTCGAGTGGAGCGAGGAGGAGAACCGCTACCAGGCCATGCACCACCCCTTCACCGCCCCCATGGTGGAGGACGAGGACAAAATGCTCACAGACAAGGCCGGCTGCCGGGCAAGAGCCTATGACATCGTGCTCAACGGCACCGAGCTGGGCGGCGGCTCCATAAGGATAAACACCCCGGAGCTCCAGACGAAGGCCTTCCGGGCCCTGGGCATATCCGACGAGGATATCCAGTCCCGCTTCGGACATCTGGTGGGCGCCTTCAAATACGGCGCGCCGCCTCACGGCGGTCTGGCCTACGGCCTCGACAGGCTGTGCATGCTCATGGCCCAGCTGGGCTCCATCAGGGACGTCATCGCCATCCCCAAGGTGCAGAACGCCTCGGATCTGATGATGAGCTGTCCCGACACGGTGGATGACAAGCAGCTGGACGACCTTTCTATCGCCGTGACCCGCGTGGAGCAGAACGAGGAAGAGGCAAATTAACAAGCGTATATCTTTACAGCTCAGCAAGGGCTGTGACGGGAAACACAGATTTCCGTCACAGCCCTCTTTTTGTCATTTCAGCCCGGACAGATCATGTCTCCGAAATAGTCTCCCATGAAATCCGAAAAAGCCCTTGACATTTTAGACCGTTCGGTCTAAAATAAAATCACAGACAAGGGAGGCGATAAAAATGAAAAAGGGTGAGCGCTCAAAACAGCATCTTATAGAGTGCGCGGCGGAGCTCTTCTGGCAAAGGGGATACAACGCCACCGGCGTCAGCGAAATACTGGAAAAGGCCGGACTGCCCAAGGGCTCGTTTTATTACTATTTCGGCAGCAAGCGGGAGCTGGCCTCGGCTGTTATCGACTATTATTCCCGGACCCTGTGCGCCTCCATGCGCAAACTGGCAGATGGCGCGGACTGGGAGACCTTTTCCGACAGGGTCTTTGATTTCGTCAATGAGCTGGAGGAGGTTATGGGCCATGTGGGCTGCCCCTTCGCGGCGGTGGGCATGGAGATGGCCTTTACAGAGCCCGACATCGCCCGGGAGTATTTCGCCGCTCTGGAGGAGAGCCGACGGCTGTTTACGGAGGTCCTCCTCGCCTCAGGTCTGGACAGCGCTCAGGCGGAGGAGCTTTCAAAGCTCCTGTTCTCCGTCTACGAGGGCCGCCTGCTGATTTACCGCATCAGCGGCGACAGGGCCCAGGCGGAGGAGCTGCGAAAAGAGATGAAGGACGTATTTTTGATGTGGATGGACCGATACGCCGAAAAC
>JAFRAF010000165.1 GCA_017405545.1 Oscillospiraceae bacterium
GAGACGGCCTCGATCTTCTCAAGGATGCTCATATCGGATGAATAGGAGAATCTGAAGTCGGAGGGCTCGTCGCACAGACGGATGACCTCTCTGGCCAGCTCCTCGCCTCCGGCTCCGCCCTTGCCCCACACGTCGCAGTGTATTGCGTTGACATTCAGAGCCAGGCACTTTTCTTTTACAAGGTCCACCTCAGCCTGGGTGTCGGTGGGGAAGCGGTTAATGGCTACCACTACAGGCAGTCCGTAGACGCTGGATATGTTGTCAACGTGTCTGAGCAGGTTGGGAAGGCCGAGCTCCAGGGCGTTCAGATCCTCCTTGCCCAGCTCGTTCTTATCAGCGCCGCCGTGGAGCTTCAGAGCTCTTACGGTCGCGACCACCACCACAGCGTCGGGCTTGAGGTCGGCGAAGCGGCACTTGATATCCAGGAATTTCTCAGCTCCCAGGTCAGCGCCGAAGCCTGCCTCAGTGATGCAGTAGTCGCCCAGCTTCAGCGCCAGCTTTGTGGATACAACACTGCTGCAGCCGTGGGCTATATTTGCGAAGGGACCGCCGTGTACCAGAGCAGGGTTGTTCTCAAGGGTCTGTACCAAGTTGGGGTTGATGGCGTCGGCCAGAAGAGCGGCCATGGCGCCGTTGGCGTTCAGGTCTGCCGCGGTGACGGGCTTGCCGTCATAGGTGAGGCCCACGATTATGCGGCCAAGACGCTCCTTGAGGTCCATGATATCGGTGGCAAGGCAGAAGATGGCCATTATCTCGCAGGCTGCGGTGATGTCGAAGCCGTCCTCTCTGGGGCAGCCGTTGGTGGCTCCGCCCAGACCGCCGACTATGTTTCTGAGCTGTCTGTCGTTCATGTCGAGGCAGCGCTTCCAGGTCACGCTTTTGGGGTCTATGTTCAGCTTGTTGCCCTGGAATATATGGTTGTCCACCATTGCGGCCAGCAGGTTATTGGCGGTGCTTATGGCGTGGAAGTCGCCGTTGAAATGGAGGTTTATGTCCTCCATGGGTACCACCTGGGCGTGTCCGCCGCCTGTGGCTCCGCCCTTTATACCGAATACGGGGCCGAGAGAGGGCTCACGCAGGTCGATCATCGCCTTTTTGCCGATACGGTTGAGCGCGTCGCCCAGTCCGATTGTGACGGTTGTCTTGCCCTCGCCGGCGGAGGTGGGGGTCAGAGCAGTTACCAAAACAAGCTTTCCGTCCGGTTTGTCACGGAGATCGGATAAAAGCTTAAGATCAATCTTCGCCTTTTTCTTTCCGTACTGTTCCAGATACTTATCCGGGATACCGATTTCCTCGGCCAGAGCGGGGATGCTTTTAAATGTAGCCTCCTGGGCAATTTCAATGTCTGATTTGATCTGCATTTGAATATCGGAGCTCCTTTACATTTAATAATTATTATTTGTTTTGATTCCTGAACCGGAAATGCCGGACATCTCCAGTATTTCTGAAATATCATTACTCTTGTTAAGAGCATATAAATGAAGGCCGTCAATGCCAGCATTTATGTAGTCATACAGCAGCTCGACCGTGAATTCCTTGCCGGCTTTTTTAAAGCCTTCGGGATCCTTGTAATAGCGGCTTATTATCTCAGCCAGCTGCCTGGGTATAGAGCATCCGTTCATGGAAAGAGCCATGCGTATGGTGGCGTCCTTGTCCAGAACGGGCATGATGCCCACATCTATGGGCAGATTTATTCCCGCGCCGCGTATCATGTCTACCCAGCGCTTGTAATTGTCGATGTCAAAGCAGAGCTGGGTGATGATATAGTCCGCGCCGCAGTCAGCCTTGTGCTTTAAGTGGGCGATGTCGGATTTAAAGCTTGGTGCGGAGATGTGCTTTTCAGGGGCGGCGCCCATGGCGATGGTGAACCTGCTGCCGTACAGCTTTCTGATATAGCTTATGAGCTCGCTGGCGTGATTAAAGTCCCCGCGTGTGTCGGTCCAGCCTTCCGGGAAATCACCCAGCAGGACCAGAAGATGGTCAACACCCATATTCAGATAGTTGTCCAGCTCTTTTTTCACGTTATCCCTGGTATGGCCCATACAGGTAAAATGGGTCACCGCCCTGCATTGTCCGCTGTCCTGTATGGCACGGCAGATCTCGATGTTTTTACCGACAGTGCTGCCGCCTGCGCCGTATGTGCAGCTTATGTAGTCCGGGTTGAAGTCATACAGGCGCTTCAGAACACGCAGAAGGCCGTCTATGGGCTTGTCATCCTTGGGAGGAAACACCTCAAAGGAGAAGGCCATGCGTTCTCTCATGATCTCAGGCACTGTCATAGTCATTACCCCTTTGCAAAAAAAGATTGAAAACGTCAGCGGTATCTATTGCCGGACGAATTCCTTCGCTTTGACCGCGGCGGCTGCCGCGTCGGGTGTGTAGGCGTCGGCGCCGATCATAGCGGCGTATTCCTCGTTTACCGGGGCGCCTCCCACCATGATCTTAACGCGGTCCCGCAGGCCGGCGTCACGGATGGCGTCCACAGTTGCCCTCATGGCCTCCATGGTAGTGGTGAGCAGGGCGGAGAGACCGACCAGTTTACAGTCCGGATTATCCTTAAGGGCCTTGACAAACATCTCCGGGCTTACGTCCGCGCCCAGGTCGATAACCTCGAAGCCGGCGCTTTCCACCATCATGGCCACAAGGTTTTTTCCTATGTCGTGCTTATCCCCCTGGACGGTGCCTATGATGAACTTGCCCTTGGACACGGTGTTTTCATCCATGAGATACGGCTTGACAATAGCCGCGCCGTCTTTCATGGTCTGCGCGGAGGCCATCATCTCTGGAAGAAAAATCTCATCGCGCTGGAACATGCCGCCTATTTCATCCATGGCCTCGATCATGGCGCTTATGATCTCCATCGGCTCGGCGCCGTCGTCCAGCGCCTCCTGTACCATTGCTTCTATTTTTCGAGTTCGTCCTCTTAAGACGGCTTTTTTGATCTTTTCCATAGCTGACTCCCGGGGACAATTGCCCAAAATGATATAATGAAAAGCAGACAGAAAAACGCGATAAAATGTCGTATACGCAATTATTATAATACAGTTGCCGCGAAATAAAAAGTGTTTTTTAATATTCAGCAAATGTGCATATATACCGGGCTCTGCTGCCACTCTTGTCCAGCACTTCGCCGATATACCTGGGGACAGGCCAGCGCCCAGAGATCTGTAGACGCCGCTTCAAGCTCAAATATATGCCTGGCTTCGGGTCCCAGCGCCTTTGCATCGGCCGACCTGCTTATTATGGGAAGAGGGGAGCGACTGCCTATTTCGCCCAGCAGCTTACGCCCTTTGTCATTGAATGCAAGCACCCTGAGATAGGGAGGGCAGCCTTGAGCGTCGGAGGCCTTTATGCCGAGGCAGGCGCACAGAAGCATGCGCCTTATGCGGGACATGGCATAGCGCTTTGTCTTGGTGTGTACGAGTATGGACTCTATGTCCGGGTCTGTACGGGCGAATTTCATAAAGCGCATGTAAAGCCCCTCAGAGCCGTCGGGGAGGTCGGCGAAGTCGTCCTCTTTAAACGCCCTGAGCCGGGACAGGAGGGCGAGCTCGCAGTTTTTCATGAGCACGGGGGCTCCGCCGGAGCGGAAGTCCTCGGCATATATCTCCATGGCGCTCTCGGGTACATTTTCAGCGAACTCCCGGCTGTCCGGACTTATGGCCCTGAGATGTGCGGCGGAGGGGAGCTGGCCGGGGCGGGGAGCGGCGTCATGGCCTGCGCCGGAGCGCTTCACTGTGATGGGCACAATGCCTGATTCCAGCTTCCGCAGCGTCTTTAGATACTCTATGCCCAGTATGTTGTTGGGCTCGCCCAGAAGGAGGGCGCTTTCTGCGGACAGCTCTTCCACAGCCCTCTGCCGGGCGGAGGCGTAGGATATGCCGCTTTGCAGCTTTTGACGGATGATCGCGTCAAGCTGCGGGCTCAACAGCATGTTCGCCGCTTCGGACAGGGCGTTTATTTCCCCGCATTCACTGCCGAAGGAGATGTGACTGCATACGCCCGAGGCCTCCAGCAGGCTCACGCCGCCCCGGGCAAAGCCCTCGGCGGAGGAGAGAGCCCAGGGGAGGGGAAGCTCCGCTACCAGGTCCGCGCCAGACAGGACGGCGGCCTTGGCCCGGGATAGCTTGTTTATCATGGCGAAGTCGCCCCTCTGGGTGAAGTTCCCGCTCATAACGCAGAAGACGGCGCAGTCTTCACCGAGCATACGCCTTGTCTCGGTTATATGATAGGCGTGCCCCTTATGAAAGGGGTTGTATTCACATATGATTCCGGCAGTTTTCATTGCATTGTCACCGCTATAGGATTTTGTTAAAAAAGTTGTTGAGATTTCCGTTCTTTTGTATTAAAATATATGATTGGAATTCAGTCATGTATTTAAGCTATATTTTATCTTAAAAGTGCAAATAATTCAAGAAAGGAAACTGACCATGAACATTCTTGTAATCAACGCGGGAAGCTCTTCTCTGAAGTATCAGCTCTTTGATATGGATAATGAGACTGTCCTTGCAAAAGGCCTCTGCGAGCGTATCGGTATTGACGGACATCTGAAGCACACCCCTAACAACGGCAAGCCCGTCTTCAATGAGGATATCGCGCTGCCTGATCACGCCGTGGCTATACAGGCTGTTATTGATAAGCTGACCAGTGCTGAGTACGGTGTTGTCTCGGCCATGAGCGAGATCGACGCTGTCGGTCACCGTGTCGTTCACGGCGGCGAGCATTTTGCACAATCCACTCTCATCACTGATGAGGTTATGAAAGCTATCGAGGACTGCATCCCCCTGGCTCCTCTCCACAACCCGGCGAATATCACCGGTATCGAGGCCTGCACAAAGGTCATCGGCAATGTGCCCCAGGTGGCGGTATTCGACACCGCTTTCCATCAGAGCATGCCCAGCAAGGCATACACATATGCGGTGCCTCACAAGTACTATGACGAGTACAAGGTCCGCCGCTACGGCTTCCATGGCACATCCCACAGATATGTGACCGACAGAGCCGCCGCTCTTCTCGGCAAGCCCGTTGAGGATGTCAATATCATCACCTGCCATATGGGCAACGGTTCCTCCATCTGCGCCGTAAAGGGCGGCAAATCCGTAGATACCTCTATGGGCTTCACCCCCATAGCCGGCCTGCCCATGGGTACCCGCTGCGGCGATCTGGACGTCAGCGTCATGGAATTCATCATGAAGAAGGACGGACTGGACATCGACGCCATGATGAAGGTACTCAACAAGGAATCCGGTGTTCTGGGTATATCCGGCACCTCCTCCGACTTCCGTGATCTGGACATGGCTGCCGAAAAGGGCGACAAGCGCGCCGCTCTGGCCCTGGATGTATTCACCTACAGCGTTGCAAAGACCGTGGGCGCATACGCCGTGGCTCTGGGCAAGGTGGATGCCATCGTATTCACCGCCGGTATTGGCGAGAACTCCGCCTCCGTGCGTAAGGCCATAGCCGATCAGCTGGGCGTTCTGGGCGTTGCCATCGACGACGAGAAGAACAAGGTCCGCGGCGAGGAAGTGGATATCTCCGCTGCCGACGCCAAGGTCAAGGCTTTCATCATCCCCACCAACGAAGAGCTGGTCCTTGCCCGCGACACCAAGGAGATCGCCAGCAAATAAGAGTACGACCGTACAGATAACGATCATATAAGAATTTAACGGGAAGGATATCAGATGTCCTTCCCGTTATTGATTCCATGGCCCTTATTTGCCCTGCCCGTAGTGATTTGTGATGAAGTCCCTCATATATGCCACATTTTCATCTGATATGATAAAGGGCTTGCCTATGGTCAGGGACATCTGATATATCTGTGCTGTCATCTCCAGCACCGTACTGACTTTAAAGGCCTCGTCCATGTCCGCTCCCACGCAAACGGCCCCGTGATTGGCTATGAGGCAGGCGAATGCGCCGCCACCGAGAGCTTCAGCCACGTTCCGCGCCAGCTCCGACGAGCCGGGAAGGGCGTATTTTGTACATCTGCATGTCCCGGCGATGACCTGGGCCGCCTCATCGTTGATGGGCGGTATGTCCATGTGCAGACAGGCGAAGACCTGTGAATACACGGGATGGGTGTGAATGACGGCGTTTATGTCCTGCCTGGCGTTTAAAACGCTTATATGCATGCCCGCTTCCACCGTGGGCTTGCGTGTGCCCTCAACGATATTGCCCCTGGCGTCCATTACTACCACGTCATCCTCCGTGATGCTGTTGTAGGGCATACCGCTGGGTGTGAGATATATGAGACCCGAGTCCCTGTCGCGTACGCTTATATTACCCCATGTGGCCACGGTCAGACCGGAATTCAGCATCCTCAGCCCGGATTCCACAATATGTCTCTTGAAATTCATGGAAGCTCCCTCTTTTCTGTATCGGTCGGATTTTTCGCGTACCGTAGAACTTTTGTCTCACCACAGCAGCATGTCCCTGGCCTTATCCCTGAGCTCATCCCGGAAATCCGGGTGCGCTATTTCTATAAGGGCCCGCATACGCTCTGAGAAGGTCCTGTCCTTGAGCCGCGCGACGCCGTACTCGGTGATGACGTAGTCCATCAGGTTACGGGATATGGACACGGCTGAGCCCTCGGGCAGGGCGGCCTGTATGGTGGATACCGTCCCGCCTTTTGCGGTGGAGCGCAGGGCTATGATGCCCTTGCCCCCTTTGGAGTGGAAGGAGCCGTAGGCGAAGTCCGTGGCCCCGCCAGTACCGGAATACAGGGCGTTGTCCAGCTGCTCTGAGCAGACCTGACCCGTAAGGTCTATGGCCAAGGCCGAATTGATGGATATCATGTTGTCGTGCTGAGCTATGACATACGGGTCGTTGACATATGCTGCCTCCCGGGCGCAGAAGGCGGGGTTGAAGTCCACGTAGTCGTACAGCTCGTCATTGCCTATCATGAAGGTGAATACGGTCATGTCCCGGTTTAAGTTCTTCACACGGTTTGTGGCGTTGCCGTTTTTCATGAGGTCCCCTATGCAGGGACTGAGCATCTCCGTGTGAATGCCCAGATCGTTCTTGTTCGACAGGGCCCTTGCTATGGAGCAGGGCAGACTGCCTATGCCCAGCTGTATGGTGTCCCCGTCATTTACCAGCTCAGCTACGCTCTTTGATATCCTCTCCTCCACCTCGTTGACGGGGTAATCGGGGATTTGTATAAGGGGTTCGTCCGTCTCGTCGAGTATGTAGTTTGCCAGTTCTATGGGTATGTGAGTACCGAAGGTATGAGGCAGGTTGCGGTTGACCTCGAATACCACAATGTCGGCGGCGTCTATCAGGGCCCTTTCATCGCGGACTCCGCAGGAGCAGTATACATAGCCGAATCTGTCCATGGATGAGACGGTGAGGAACATGATATTTGGCGGCCTGCTGTCAAGGACGCAGTCGGCGATATAATGCAGGTTGTGGGGCGGGTATCCGATGTGCCGTACAGGGGCATTTTTCCGATGTACGGAGGTAAAAAAGGTGGATCTTACGTCAATGCGGCCTTCCAGCTCGGGCATGTGAAGAAAGGGATAGTCCTCATAGGGGTTCAGCCACACGATGACGTTTTCAACTCTGTCAGCTATTGTGTGTATGCGCCTGAATACGCTGCTGCTTATGTTGCAGTTGTGTCCTGTGGCAACGCAGTCGCCTGATTTTATCAGCGCCAGCGCGTCATCAAGGGATATGCGTTTTGATTCATACAGCTCCTGCTTTGTCATGTGCCGCCCGCCTCTCTTTGTTTAGTTTACCGTAAAAAATATATCATAGCCCCGGTTAGTGTGTCAATCTCGCAGGGGTCCGGGGAAAGAATCTGGAACGGCGGAACAGCGCCTATTTCCAAAGCCTTATAATTCCGCTGTCATTGAGCTGCTTTATGAGGATGAGCGCGATGGGAAAGAGCACCATGCCCCCAATGCCCGAGCTCTTAAAGCCCACATACATGGCAAAGAGCGCGGCGGAGGGGTGGAGGCCCAGTTTCGCCCCCACGAGCCTGGGCTCCATACAGCTTCGCACCGTTGCGGTGACGCAGTACAGGGCGGCAAGGCCCACGGCCTTGGCGGTGTTGCGCTGCACGATGCATATAAGCGCCCAGGGCAGCAGGACAGTCCCCGTGCCCAGCACGGGCAGCAGGTCGATGAAAGCCACAACCGCTGCGCCCAGAAGGGCGTATCTGACATGCAGCAGTAAAAATCCAAGAGACAGCTCTGTGAAGGTTATGCACACGAGACTTATCTGGGCCTTCAGCCATTGGAGCAGGGAAGTAAACAGACACTGCTTCAGCTTTGCAAGGAGCGGATAGCGTGCCACAGGAAACTGTCTCCTGAAAAACGCGTATATATCGGGATATCCCGTGGAGATAAACAGCAGCCCCGCGGCGAAGGTAACTATAAACAGTACGGTGCCCGGGGCGGCTGAGGCCAGGGAGGATAGCAGCTCAAGGGCCTTCCCTGCGATGAGGCCGGGCAACTGGGAGGCCCCCTCGTAGGTCTTGTCAACGATCGTGTAAATGAGCTTCTGAGCTTCTTTCGGTGCTGCAGATATGCGGCGGGAGAGGCCGCTTTCAAAGTCAGCGATGTATTCCGGCACAGCGGACAGAATTTGGGTCAGCTCCTGTGTAAAGGCCCCGAATTCCGCTATGACACGTCCCGCGAGGAACACAGATATCCCGCCCGCCACAACGAGTGTGGTCAAAACGCATAAAACGGAGCAATATGATCTGCGTATGCGGAATTTTGCGCTTAAATATCTTATGGGGCGCTCGATGAGCGCTGCAATGACCCCGGCCAGAAGAAAAGGCAGGACCCAGGGGAGCAGGAAACGTATAATGATCCAAGCCGCAAGAAAAACAAGGGCTATAAAAGACAAAGAAATCAGATATTTAAGCTGTTTGTTTTCCGGCATGACCATAACTCCCTGTATATAATGCGCATCTTTTGTCGATAAAAACCTTGCACCATATCGATTACTATGCTAAAATACATTTCATTATTGATTGATTATTCTCTGATTTAACGCGGCTTATATTCAACGCAGCGCTGGTTTATTCGCCGATAAATTGGGATAGCTGATACCGGGAAGGACAGGTGTATAAAATGGTTAAAGTGGCAATTCTTGGTTTCGGAACTGTGGGATCGGGTGTGGCGGACGTACTGACCACAAACGCCGAGGAAATCACCCGCAGTACGGGTTCTCAGATCGGGATAAAGTATATACTCAAACGCAATCAGTTTCCCGACTGCCCCTATACCGCATTGATGACAAGGGACTTCTCTGATATTGAGAACGATCCGGAGGTCTCCATCGTGGCGGAGGTCATCGGCGGCGTCACTGCGGCCTACGACTACACAAAGCGCAGCCTGATGGCGGGGAAGCATGTGGTGACCTCCAATAAGGAACTGGTGGCGACTCACGGAGTTGAGCTCATGTCCCTGGCCCAGGTGAAGGGAGTAAAGTACCTGTTCGAGGCCGCCGTGGGCGGGGTATACCCATCATCCGCGCCATAAGCCAGTGCCTCTCCGCCAACAAGATAGAGGGCGTGTACGGCATACTCAACGGCACTACAAATTATATTCTCGCCGAGATGATTAATAACGGCATAAGCTTCGACCAGGCCCTTAAGCAGGCCCAGGAGCTGGGTTATGCTGAGGCTGATCCGGAGGCCGACGTGGGCGGAGCGGACGCTGCCAGAAAGATAAGCATTCTGGCCTCACTCTGCTA
>JAFRAF010000166.1 GCA_017405545.1 Oscillospiraceae bacterium
AAGCTCCTCGACTACGCTGAGGCCGGCGACAACATCGGTACTCTTCTCCGCGGTATTTCCAAGAAGGAAGTCGAGCGCGGCCAGGTTCTTGCACAGCCCGGCTCCATTAAGCCCCTCACCAAGTTCACCGGCCAGGTTTACGTTCTGACCAAGGAAGAGGGCGGCCGTCATACTCCCTTCTTCAACAACTATCGTCCCCAGTTCTACTTCCGTACCACCGACGTTACCGGCGTCATCACTCTGCCCGAGGGCACCGAGATGTGCATGCCCGGCGACAACGTCGACATGGACGTTGAGCTGATCACCCCCATCGCCATCGAGAACGGCCTCCGCTTCGCTATCCGTGAGGGCGGCCGTACCGTCGGTTCGGGCGTTGTTATCGCCTGCAAAGAGTAATCTCTGCATTTAAGATTTAAACGTTCACAGGCCCTTACGCAAATGCGGAAGGGCCTGTAAAGCTATAAAAAAGAAAGAGGTTTTACAATGGAGTTCAAATCTGAATCCGGACGCATCTGGCTGGATGACGAGAGCGGCAATATGATTGCTGAGATCACCTACCCGCAGGTCAGTGACGATGTTGTAAATATCAGCCGCACCTATGTAAGCCGCGTCCTGAGAGGTCAGGGCATGGCCTCAAAACTCGTACAGGCCGCCGTTGACGATATCAGGGCAAAGGGGCAGAAGGCCACAGCCGGCTGCTCATACGCTGTCAGCTGGTTTGAGCAGCACCCCGAATGCACCGATATCCTCAAGTCTGAGTAAACCATCACCGGACATGCTATGCAAGCAGAGCCGTCCAGGTATTTATCCCCGCGACAGCGTCGGCATCCAACGCCTCGGCACTTTGATACTTTCGAAGGGCCGAGGCCGTTTTACTGCCGAAATCCCCGTCTGCCCCGCCGCAGGGAAAGCCGTATCCCTCCAGCAGGATCTGAAGAGCTTTTACGCTTTTGCCCTTTGCGCCCACTGAGAGCATCGGCAGCCACAATTCCACCTTCTTCTCAGCTCCCCCGGAGGTCGGCTCCTTCTCTGTCTCGTACAAGGGTCTGCCGTAGCCGCCTATGCGCTTATAGTCCGAAGAATAGTCCTTGGCGGCCACACAGCCCCCGTTGGCCACCACGCCCCCGGCGGAACCGGTATTTCCCTCAATGGTGTACACCCTGCCGTTTTTCACGGCGCTGACAATACCTATATGGCTCATCATCTGGCTACCGGGGCTTTTATTGAAAAATATAAGGTCCCCGGCCCGGGGCTTGTCATAGAGCCTGCCGGCCTTTTTAAAGGCGTTATAGGCCGTAGTACACGAGGAATAGATGTTGCCGCAGAGCAGAGACTTCGCCTCGTTTTTCGAGCCGGCGGCCCTGTAAAAGCACCAGCTCACGAACATGGCGCACCAGGCCCCCGGGTTTATGCCGTACCAGTGGCCGTACTTTGTAAAGTTGGCGCTGCCGACATTGGACGTTTTTGAATCGAGACAGGTATTTGAGGCCTTCTCGATATATCCCAGCTCCCCACCGGCGGTCTCAATCAGTTCTTTTGCCTTCACGCTTATCCCCCTTCATGACTGCATCCAGCGCCTCCTGGATGTCCTGTGCGGCTTTTCCCGCAGCGGCGGCGTCTATTCTCCCCTCCGCCGATATGTAAGCCACAACGCTGGATATGGATATCACAGCGCCGCTTATGGTGCTTATGGCGCTCTCATCAAGGCCAAACACAGTGGCCGCGCCAGTCAGCACCCCGATCATGCAGGCCAGGAACTTCCTGCTTCCAAACTTTTTTATCAACATATCAGTCCTCCCTTCTCACTGATGCGCCTGTACGTTAATATGCTTTTCAATGCGGCCTATGGCTTCGGTGACAGGGCCGTCACAGCCCTGCTCCTTAAGGCCCTTCAAACAGGCGAGGACGCCGTACACAAGGACTGTCTGCTCGCTTTTGATGGCCTTCAGCTCCCCGTCCTGCTCCTCCTGCCTGAGTACAAACTTGTGGGCCCTGTTATAGCCCCGCACAAGCACCGCGGCGGCGGTCGTCACCGTCAGTATCAGCGCGATCGTCTGCAAAGTCAGATACACCGGCTCCCCCCTTCGCGCCATTGTTTTACACCCATACCCGAAAAAACAAAAAATTGCACCTTCCGGTGCAATTTCTCTCATATGTTCACGGTTTTTTTACCGGCTCGCGGATATAGGCCGTCTTCCAGGGTCTGCATAAACGGCAGTGCGCATGGAACCCGAGTTTCATGCGCACTGCCGACAGATTTCATGTACAGGGCATTGAGAAGCCCTTAGAAGTAATTAAGCGGGTTTGTAGTGGATCCGTTTACCCTTATCTCAAAATGGAGATGCGGGCCTGTGGAGTTGCCTGTGGAGCCCACACGGCCGA
>JAFRAF010000016.1 GCA_017405545.1 Oscillospiraceae bacterium
GGATAACAGATT
The DNA here is from genome assembly GCA_017405545.1 of Oscillospiraceae bacterium. GTDB lineage: Bacteria > Bacillota > Clostridia > Oscillospirales > Oscillospiraceae > RGIG2311. Next base: position 13 of record JAFRAF010000016.1, read on the forward strand.
TGATCCGAAAGAGATGGACGCGGTGCTGGGAAGAGTCTTCCCGGACAGCGCCCTAAAGGGGGGCGACGGGGATATCAAGCGTCTGCGGGAGGGAATGGACAGAGCCTCGGCCCGCTCCGCCGCATATGCGGAGCTCAGCGGCCGAAGCCGTGACGGGCGGCGGAAAAGGCTTTTCGGGGAGCTGTCGGGGGAGGAGAAGGCCAATATGCGCCGACTCCAGGCCGCCCACTTCATCCTCACGGGGGACAGCTACGCACCGAACGCGCCCAGGCTGAGCGCCCGGTCGGCGCCGGAGCTGCTCAGACAGCTGTACATCGCCGAGACAGGGGACGCAACCGCCTATGGCAGGGCGGCCATTGCCGCCGGGGACGGGACGCTCTCCCTGCTGTATTCGGGACTGTCTGACAGCGGCATGAGGCACGCGGAGCAGATAAGCCGTCTGATAGAGTCCATGATGAAGTAGCCTGTCGGCAGGCTTTTGTCAGTTCAGGAACTCGCCTCCGAAGGCGGCGGGGAGCAGGTCCGTGAGCCGGTAGCTCACATAGCTCCCGTTCCCGCGGGCGCAGAGCAGCTCAATGGTGGGGGCGAACTCGTGCAGGACCTGACGGCAGGTGCCGCAGGGCACGCAGTAGTCGTTGCCGCCGCAGTATACGGCTAAGCGCACGAAGCGGCGGCGGCCCTCGCTTACGGCCTTGCATATGGCGGTGCGCTCGGCGCATATGGTGCAGCCCAGGGCGGCGTTTTCCACGTTGCAGCCGGTGTAGACGGCGCCGTCGTCGCACTCAAGGGCGGCGCCCACGGAAAATCTGGAGTAGGGGGCGTAGGCGTATTTCGCCGCGTCCCTTGCCTTGTTTATAAGTTCTCTGTCAGTCATGAGCTCTTCCTCTCTTTCAAATCGCTGTGTGTCGGGCCCGGCCTGCGGCCGGAGACTCTCATGTTCTGTCCCGATCCAGATCTATGGTCCAGTTGCCCAATCCGGAGAATACACCGGTGACGGAGGGGCTTAAGCCCTCTATAACGCCCTGCTGGGCGATGACCGCGCCCTTCTCATAGGCCAGGGGTATCACCAGACCGTACTGGTATACATAGTCACAGAGGTTTTTGGCGGCCTCGGCCCTGGCGTCGTCTTCCCTGGCGGCCAGAAGCCTGTTTATAAGGGACTGGGCCTCGTCCGTGCCGCAGTTGCCGTAGTCCAGCTTGCCGCAGAGCACCCGGGAAAAGTCGAAGTCCGGCTGGAGCATCACCTCGGCATAGGCTATGTCGAAGCTGCCCGTGACCAAGGCGTCCAGATAGTCCTTCCAGTCCAGCACCCGGAGATGGGCCTTTATGCCCACGTCCCGCAGGGCGCCCACGATGTATTCGGCGGCCTGCTCCTTTTCGGCGCTGCCGCTGTTGACAATGAAGCTCAGGCTCAGATCGTCGCTGCCGTAGTGGGGGAACTCCAGATAGCCGCTGTCGTCGCTGTCGATAAGGCCCAGCTCGACGAAGATATCGGAGGTGGCGGAATTGGAATAGCCCTTATCCTCCTCCCAGCCCGCGTCGTAATATGGCAGAGCGGGACTGAGCAGCAGCTTCGCGGGCGTGGCGGCGCTGTATATATTGTGGGTCAGATAGTCCTTGTCTATGGCGTGGCTTATAGCCCGCCGGAACTCACCGGTGCCCACTCCGCTGGAGTAGCAGTTTAGGATGAGGTAATGCAGGCAGGTGCTGTTATAATACTTCAGTTCGAAATTGTTGTGTATGGTCTTGGCCGTGGCGGAATCCGGGTCCCAGCAGAAGTAGTCCAGAAGACCGGAGGTGAAGTCCGAGGCCACGTCCGCCTGTGAGGCGTCGGACAGATAGATGTACTCGGGTCTGTTGCCCTGTCCGCCCCCGTGGTATGAGTCGAAAGCGGTCAGACGGCTCTGGGACAGCTCGGGGTAATAGGGGCCCGTCCCGGAGGGCATGCCGCTGTCCTCGCTGCCCCGTTTTATCACGGGCACGTCCAGCAGGTTCTCAAAGCGGTAGTTGGCCTTGTTCAGAACGATGGTCAGGTCCAGTTCGCCCTCGGAGTATATGCTGTTTATGCATTCCAGGCGCACGGCATAGTTGCCGGAGCGCTGGGCCAGCTCATAGGAGTACACCACGTCCTCGGCGCAGAGCGTGCCGCCGCCGTGGAGGGCGATGCCCGGCTTTATCCGTATCTTGTATACAATGCCGTCCTCGGTCTCGCAGCTTTCACAGAGGACGGGCTCGGCCTCCAGCTCGGAGTTGTTCCTGTAGAGGCCCTCGAAGACTATGGAGCAGATAGCCTGATTGTTCTGGCTGTCGCAGTTGAAGGGGTAGGCGCTCTCCTCCTTGTCCCAGAGTATGGTGAATTTATCGTCGCCCATGGGGGAACCCTCCCGGGCGGAGCTGCTGTCGGCGCCGTTCATGCCGGCCTGGGACTCGTCGTCGGACTCCTCCGCGGCGCAGGCTGAGAGCAGGGCGAGACAGAGCAGTATTGATATCAGCCTTATTGCAGCTTTCAAGGGTTGACTTCCTTTCAGTGATATAGAGACGCGGACGGCGGCCTCAATCCTTCAGTGCGATGAAGGATGCCATGCTGCCCCGCGCGTCGCCCTGAGCCCTGTGGGACCAGAACAGGTCACGGCGGCAGAGAGTGCACAGGGGGCTTACGCTGATGTTTTCCGCCTTAAGGCCCGCGCTTATGAGCCTGGAGCGGACTATGCCCTTCAGATCCGTCATGTACTTGCCGCCGCCCTTGGGGGCGATGAACAGATCGGCCCCGGCACCCATGACGGCGAGCATGGCCTGACGCACGTCCTCGCCGGTCTCAAAGCAGCACTTGTCTATGGCCGGGCCTATGGCGGCCTGTATGTCCTCGGGCCTTGAGCCGAACTCCGCGCACATGCGCTTTACGGCCTTGGGCCCTATGTCCAGCGCCGTGCTGCGCCAGCCGGAGTGGATGGCGCCTATTGCCCCCGCCACGGGGTCGTGGAGGAGCAGGGGAATGCAGTCGGCAGTGAATACTATCAGGGCCAGCCCCCTGTCCCGGGTTATGAGGCCGTCGGCCTCGGGGCTGGGGGGGCCGTATATCTCCTGGGCGTCGGACAGGCCCACTGTGCGTATCCTGTCCACATGGACCTGTTTGTTGAAGGTCATGCGGTCTATGCCCAGCTCTTTTTTTACGCGCCTGTAGTTCTCCCGGACGCAGTCGGGCTCGTCGCCCCGGCTCGTGCCCAGATTCAGGCTCTCGAATACGCCCCGGCTCACGCCGCCGCAGCGGGTGGAAAAACCGTGGGTCGTGCTGATGTTGGGGGCTGAGAGAAACATGGGCCGGCTGTTGTCGATAATGGTCATGGCTTGTTCACCCCTGTCCAGAAGATTATCCCGGGGTTATCAGGCGTCACGGCCGCAGCAGTGCTTGTACTTCTTGCCGCTGCCGCAGGGGCAGAGGTCGTTGCGGCCCACCTTTACGCCCTCCCGGCGGTAGGTGGTGCCCTTCTGCTCCTCGTCCTTGCCGCGTATGCGCTTGGCCTTGCCCTTGCGACCGCCGCCCAGTCCGCTGAAGCCGGCGGGGCTGCTGCGGTGCCTTTTCCGTCGGGACACGGCGGCGAGGGCCATGGAGCCGGCCTTCAGGCTCTCCTCCTGCTTGGCCTTTATGGTCAGGTCCTCGGCGGTTCTGGGTATGATGATGAAAATCTTCTTGACGATTTCCTCCTTCATACCGGCTATCATGGCCTCGAACATATCGAAGCCCTCGCGCTTGTACTCGTCCACGGGGTTGCGCTGGCCGTAGCCCCGCAGGGACACGCCCTGGCGCAGCTCGTCCATGGCGTCTATGTGGTCCATCCAGAAGTCGTCCACGGTCTCCAGCAGTATGCGGCGCTCAAAGTAGCGCATGGGGTCCGGATGGTCGGGTATGGCGGCGTTGATGGCCTCCTCGCATTTTGCGTAGGCCTCCAGAGCCTTGTCATTGAACCAGTCGGCGAAGTGGTCGGCCTTCATGCCGATAAGCTCGCTCTCCTGTCTGTCCAGGTCCTCGGAGGTGATGACCGTGCCCAGGAAGGGGGCCACGGCCTCCTCCAGCACCTGCCTGTCCTCCACCCGTCCGTGGGCGGCGCAGGCGGACTGGACCGTGGTGTTGATGACGTCCCGGAGCATGGACTGGATGTGGGGACGCACGTCCTCGCCGTCCAGCACCCGGCGGCGCTCCTCGTATATGAGCTCACGCTGCTTGTTCATTACGTCGTCGTATTCCAGCGTGTTTTTACGTATCTGGAAGTTGCGGCTCTCAGCCAGCTTCTGGGCGTTCTCCACGCCGTTTGAGAATATCTTGGAGTCTATGGAGCTGTCGTCATCGGCCATGAGATTGCTCATCATGCCCTTGAGCCTGTCGCCGCCGAAGAGCCTGAGTATATCGTCGGTGAGGGCGATGAAGAAGCGGGTCTCGCCCGGGTCGCCCTGACGTCCGGCGCGGCCTCGCAGCTGGTTATCTATGCGGCGGGACTCGTGCCGCTCGGTGCCCAGTATGAACAGGCCGCCCGCCTCGCGGACCTTGTCGGCCTCGCCGCTTATCTCGGCCTTGTGCCTTGCCAGCCTGTCGGCGAACATCTCGCGGGCCATGAGTATCTCCTCGTTGTCCGTGTCGGCGAAGCCCGTGGCCTCGGCTATGACCTCCTCCGGCACACCGGCGATGGCCAGGTCGCGCTTGGCCAGAAATTCGGCGTTTCCTCCAAGCATGATATCGGTGCCTCGACCGGCCATATTGGTGGATATGGTCACGGCCCCCAGCTTGCCGGCCTGGGCGATTATCTCGGCTTCCTTCTCGTGGTACTTGGCGTTGAGCACATTGTGGGCTATACCCTCTTTTTTCAGAAGAGCGGACAGCCGCTCGGACTTCTCAACGGATACGGTACCCACCAGCACGGGCTGGCCCTTGGCGTGGCATTCCCTTATCTGCTGTACGATGGCCTTGTACTTGGCGGCCTCGTCCCTGTACAGGGAGTCGGGGTAGTCTATACGGGCGATGGGCTTGTTGGTGGGTATCTCTATGATGTCCATGCCGTATATTGCGCCGAACTCCTCCTCCTCGGTCATGGCGGTACCGGTCATGCCCGCCAGCTTGGGGTATATGCGGAAGAGGTTCTGGTATGTGATGGAGGCGCGGGTCTTGTTCTCGTTCTCGACGGTGACGCCCTCCTTGGCCTCGATGGCCTGATGCAGGCCCTGATTGTAGCGGCGTCCGTACATGATACGTCCGGTGTACTCATCGACTATGAGCACCTTGCCGTCCTGCACCACGTAGTCCACGTCGGCCTTCATAATGCCGTGGGCCTTAAGAGCCTGATTGATGTGGTGGTAGAGGGTGGCGTTCTCCGGGTCGGACAGATTGTCTATGTCAAAGAAGCGCTCGGCCCTCGCTATGCCCTGGGCGGTGAGGGTGGCGCTTTTCGCCTTTTCGTCCACCACGTAGTCTATGCCCTCGTCGTCGATGACCACGGGGGGAGCCTTGGGCGCCTCCTCCTTTACGGGTTCCCCGGCGGCCTCGGCCTCTTCATCCCCGGCGAAGTCATCATCCTCGGCGCCCTCGCCGAAGTCAAAGCCCACGGGGAAGCCGTCCTCGTCCAGCTCCGTGTCGCCGCCTCCGCCCAGCTCGTCGTCTATGAGGGACTTGTTGTCGGTGGTGGCGAAGACCTTTTTCTTCAGACCCTTTACGAACTCGTCCGCCGCCTCATACAGGTCGGTGGACTTGTCACCGGCGCCGGATATGATAAGGGGGGTACGGGCTTCATCTATGAGTATGGAGTCCACCTCGTCCACAAGGGCGTAGGCGAAGCCCCGCTGTACGCACTGGGCCTTGTCTATGGCCATGTTGTCACGGAGGTAATCGAAGCCCAGCTCCGAGTTGGTGCAGTAGGTTATGTCCGCGTCGTAGGCCCGCTTCTTGTCGATGGGGCTGATGCCGTGGATAACAAGGCCCACGCTCAGGCCCAGATAGCGGTATATCTTGCCCATCCACTCGGCGTCACGCTTGGCCAGATAGTCGTTTACCGTGACCACGTGTACGCCTTCGCCGGTCAGGGCGTTTAAGTATGCGGGAAGGGTGGCCACAAGGGTCTTGCCTTCACCGGTCTTCATCTCGGCGATCCGGCCCTGATGGAGGACGATTCCGCCGATGAGCTGCACCTTGTAGGGCCGCAGACCCAGAACCCTGTCCGCCGCCTCGCGCACGGTGGCGAAGGCCTCGGGCAGCAGGTCGTCCAGACTCTCGCCCGCGGCGTAGCGTTCCTTGAGCCTGCCGGTCATGGCCTTGAGTTCCTCCTCGGGCATCTCCCGGTAGCTCTGCTCCAGATCCGTTATCTTCTTTACGATTGACTCTATCTTTTTAACTTCCCGGTCGCTTCTCGTACCGAAAACCTTGCTGAAAACACCCATTGCAATCTCCAATCTGCCGCGCTTGTCCGGCGGATATAAGGGCCCGCGGACCCTTTTGAGGGGCCGGTGAAATACAGGCGGCCCTTCCGGGGCAGCCGCGCCGCGGCGGGCGGCTTGCTCTTATGCTTTTTTGGCGCTATGTAATTGTGGGCCCCTCGGGCTGACACATTGTTCAAACTGTGTATGGGAGCGGAGGACGGGGCCTCCGCCCGGGATTCCTCCGCCTGAGCGGGAGCCCCGAGGGGCAGAGAACGCACAAAACGCCATATCAATTCATTATAGCATAGGGGTGATGATAAAAAAAGAAAAATTTTGTTAATCAATCCGGACGAAAAGATTTTTAACATATAGTCTACCAATGCGCGGGGATTTGTGCTATACTGATATAACTGATAACAGGCGAAGTTTTAAGGGCCCTGTCTCGGAAAAGGAGGTGCGGCAGGTGAAGATATTCCGCAGAATAACGGTGCTTTTGACGGCGATATGCCTTATGCTCTCGCTGTCGGGCTGCTTCACCCAGCCGGTGTACGACCTGTACAGCCTTCCGGAGCTTTCCGACGAGTATGTGAACCTTCGTGAGGAGGTCAGCAAAATACTCAGCTCCGGGGCCACCTTCTCGGCCCCCGGCTCAGGCATGTACCGCACGGCCGTCCAGATGGAGGACCTGGACGGGGACGGCCAGAGCGAGGCCATCGCTTTCTTCAACTTCACGGGCGAGGACTGCCCGCTTAAGGTCTATATATACCGCTTTGAGGATGACCACTACGCCCCGGCCTGCGTGATAGAGGGCGAGGGCAGCGGCTTTGACAAGATATCATACACGGACCTGGACGGGGACGGCATATCGGAGATAGCCGTGGGCTGGAAGCTCAGCACGGGCATAAGCTTGCTGACGGTGCACTCCATAAAGGATTTCAAACCCGTGTGCCTGCTGAGCACCGACTACAGCGAGTACGCCATGGCCAAAATAAGGGATGACAGCCATCTGCCGGGCCTTCTGGTCCTGAGGCTTTCCTCCACGGAGCAGAGCGGAAAGGCGGAGTATTACACACTGACCCAGAACGGGGAGATGGTCAGCACAGCCGCCGCCCTGTCCAAGGGAGTGGAGAGTGTGTCCCGGGTCCGTTCGGGGCTCCTTGACGGGGGCATAGGAGTTTACGTGGAGAGCTGGATAAACGGGGGCAGCACGGTCACCGATATTCTCACAGTCAGCAGAGGACAGCTGACGAACATCACCCTGAATCCGGAGATGGGGGTCAGTATAGGCACTCTGCGCTCCTCCGGCATATACAGCTATGACCTGAACAACGACGGCATCCTGGAGGTGCCCGTGCCCGTGCAGCTGCCGGGGAAATCCGAGGCCGCCAGGTATTCGGTAACGGAGTGGTACCGATTCAAGCACAATGGGGGCAGGACCCTTGTCATGCGTACCTTCCACAACTATTCGGACGGCTGGTATCTGGAGCTGCCCGACGACTGGACGGGGAATATATCCGTCAGAAGGGACGACACGGTTTCGGGACAGAGGTCGGTTATCTTCTCCCTGTGGAGCGGGGGAGGCGTGAAATGCGACTTCCTCACCATAAGCGCCCTTACGGGCAGCAACCGCATGGATCTGGCGGAGAGCGACGGTCGCTTCCTGCTGGATACGGACGAGGGCACGGCCTACGCGGCGCACATTACGGCCGGTCCATCCGGGCTGCCCTTTGCGCTGAGCAAAGAGCTGATAACGGACAGCTTCCGCATTATTTACAAGGAATGGAACCCGGGAGAGGTTTAAATATAATCAGGACGCCGGACGTGAAAGCGGACAAGCTCCCCCTTCGCCGGCCGGCGGCGCATCCATATTGAAAGGTTGGGTATTGAGTATGAAAAAAGTACTGGTACTTGAAGATGAGGCGGGCATCCGCAGTTTCGTCGTGATAAATCTCAAGCGCTCGGGCTACGAGCCGGTTGAGGCCGCCACGGGCATGGAGGCCCTGGAGCAGATAAAGAAGAATCCGGACATAAAGGTGGCCCTGCTGGACATCATGCTGCCGGATATCGACGGCTTTGAGGTCTGCCGCAGGATAAGGGCGTCGGATCCCAAGATGGGCATAATTATGCTCACCGCCCGCACTCAGGAGATGGACAAGGTCACGGGCCTTATGACCGGGGCGGACGACTATGTGACCAAGCCCTTTTCGCCCACGGAGCTGACAGCCAGGATCGACGCCCTGTACAGGCGCCTCGGACCGGATGAGAACACGGACGCCACGGAGATCGTACGGGGGCCCTTCAGGCTCAATACCCGGAACCGGACTCTGGAGAAAAACGGGGACAGGATAAAGCTCACCCAGGTGGAGTACTCCATAATAAAGCTCTTTATGGAGAACCCGGGAAAGGCCCTGTCCAGAGAGGACATCATGAACGCGGTCTGGGGCCGAGACTACTTCGGCGAGCTTAAGATTGTCGACGTCAACATACGCCGTCTGCGCGTGAAGATAGAGGACGACTCCACCAATCCGATATACATCACCACCGTGTGGGGATACGGATACAAGTGGGGATTTTAGAGGAGAGGCACTCCTTGACAAAGGGGAAGAATAGATGGGCGAAAGCAAAGCGATTTCACGGATAAAAAGGGCCTATTCCAGCGGTATACGCCATCGCTGGATGATGAACAATGTCCTTGTCATAATGACCTGCGTCATAGTTATCGCGCTGATATTCTCCCTTTTCATCATCAGCTACTACTACACCGGCGCGAGGACGGGGCTGGAGACCAAGGCCAAGACGGCCACGGACTTCTTTTCCAACTATGTGACGAAGTCCTATTCGGAGTTCTACGACTCCGCCTACACATATACAAGCTCCTTTGAGGACGCCAGCACCATTGAGCTGCAGTTCGTCAGCACCGCGGGCAGGGTGGAGACATCATCCTACGGCACCGCGGCGGGCACCATAATAAGCAGCTCCGACCTGAAAGAGGCGGTGGAGACCGGGAAAATCAGCTCCTGGCAGGGGAAAAATCCGGAGACCGGAGAGAAGATAATGGCCGTCTCCGCCCCCGTCATGTACTCCGGCGGACAGATAGTGGGCGTCATGCGCTATGTGACCAGCCTTAAGCTGGTTGACAGGGAGATAATCAGCAGCATACTGGCCGTGGTATTTCTGGGCGTGGGGATCATGGCCCTGGTGTTCTTCACCAACATGTTCTTCATACGCTCGGTTGTGGCCCCGGTAAAGGAGATAACCACCACCGCAAGACGCATCGCCGACGGCAGCTACGGGGTGCAGATCCCCCACCAATACGATGACGAGATCGGCGACATGGTGGACGCGATCAACGACATGTCCATGAAGATAAGCCAGGCCGAGAAGACCCAGGCGGAGTTCATATCCTCCGTGTCCCACGAGCTGCGCACCCCCCTGACAGCCATCACCGGCTGGGGCGAGACGCTCATGTACGACGAAAAGCTGGACGAGGAGGCCCGGCACGGTCTTGAGATAATGCTCAGAGAGGCCCGGCGTCTGACAAAAATGGTGGAGGAGCTGCTGGAGTTTACCCGCATGCAGGACGGCCGCTTCACCCTGAACATCGAGCAGATGGACGTGGGCGCCGAGCTGGAGGAGTCCATATTTATGTACAGGGAGCTCTTGAAACAGGACGATATACAGCTGGAGTACGAGCCGTATATGGACGAGCTCCCCCTCATAAACGGGGATCCGGAGCGTCTCAGACAGGTCTTCCTGAACATACTGGACAACGCCGCCAAGCACGCCCGGGAGGGCAAGCGCATAGTTGTGTCCATGGACGCGGACCCCAAGTGGATATACATAAAGGTCCGGGACTTCGGACAGGGCATACCGGAGGACGAGCTGGACAAGGTCAAGATGAAGTTCTACAAGGGCAGCTCAAAGCGCAGGGGCAGCGGCATAGGGCTGGCCGTCTGCGATGAGATAGTGCGCTATCACAACGGACGGCTGCTGCTGCAGAACGCCGAGGGCGGCGGTCTGGAGGTAACGGTAAAGCTGCCCGTGGACAGCGAGTGATATAAAACAGATTCACATGATCGCCGCGCAGGAGCGGACATCTATAGAAGTACAGGAGAAGTATGAGTAAAAAGAAGAATCAGGATACGGCACCCGCATTCCGCACGTCCATAGGCGGGCAGGCGCTTATAGAGGGGATCATGATGCGCGGGCCGAAGAAGCAGGCCATCGTGGTCCGCGACCAGAACGGAGAACTGGTCAGGAAAGAGGAGGAGCTCAAGCTCATCAAGGAGCGGCACCCCATACTGGGCTGGGTCATCATA
>JAFRAF010000167.1 GCA_017405545.1 Oscillospiraceae bacterium
CGAGCATCTGGTGCTGGAGCTGCTGCTGTACTACGCAAACCCCCGGGGCGACATGAACCCGGTGGCCCACAGGCTGATAGAGCGCTTCGGAAGCATTTCGGCGGTGTTTGACGCGCCGGTGAGCGAACTGACTAAGATATCGGGTATAAGCGACAATTCCGCCGTACTGCTAAAGCTCGTGCCGCAGCTGTGCAGGCGCTACATGGAGAGCAAGGCCTCGCAGGAGAACGTCATGCTCACCACTGAGGACGCGGGAGCATATCTGATACCCCGCTTTTTTGGCGAACTGGACGAGACGGCCTATATGCTCTGTCTGGACGCCAAAGGCAAGGTGCTGTACTGCGGAAAGCTGAGTCAGGGCGGAGTGAACGCCACGGAGATAAGCGTGCGCAAGGTGGTGGAGAACGCGCTTCTTTACAAGGCGACGGGGGTCATACTGGCCCACAACCACACCAGCGGCATTGCCATACCCTCCAGAGAGGACATCTGCGCCACAAAGCGCATAGCCGACGCCCTTGACGCGGTGGATATAAGGCTGCTGGACCATCTGGTGGTGGCCGACGGGGACTTTGTATCCATATATGACACGGTAAAGTCCCTGAGCTGAGGGCCGGCGAGAGATTATAAGCGATCACAGGAGAAGAGTTATGCCTCCTTTTAAGGTAGTAAGTCCATATTCCCCCGCCGGAGATCAGCCGGAGGCCATAGAGACCCTTGTGAGAGGGGCCGAGGCGGGCATTGATGAGCAGGTGCTGCTGGGCGTGACCGGCTCGGGCAAGACATATACCATGGCCAAGGTCATTGAGCGGCTGCAGCGCCCCACACTGGTGCTGGCCCACAACAAGACTCTGGCTGCCCAGCTCTGCGCGGAGTTCAAGGAGTTCTTTCCCGAGAACGCCGTGGAATACTTTGTCTCATACTACGACTATTACCAGCCGGAGGCCTACATTCCGCATACCGATACTTACATCGAAAAAGGACAGCTCGATAAACGACGAGATTGAGCGCTTGAGGCATTCGGCCACGTCCAGCCTGTTTGAGAGGCGGGATGTTGTCGTGGTGTCCTCCGTGTCCTGCATATACGGTCTGGGCGACCCCATAGACTACGCCAATATGGTGCTGTCACTCAGGACCGGACAGGTCCGTGACAGGGACGCCATGCTGAAAAAGCTGGTTGAGATACGCTATGAGCGCAACGATATGTCCTTTGAGCGCAACACTTTCAGGGTCCGGGGAGACACGGTGGAGATATTCCCCGCCTACGCCAGAGACCACGCCATAAGGGTGGAGTTCTTCGGGGATGAGATTGACCGCATAAGCGAGATAAGCGTCGTGACGGGGGTGCCGTCCCGCTATGTCAGCCATGTGGCAATATATCCGGCAAGCCACTATGTGACCACCAGGGAAAAGCTGGAGAAGGCCCTTAAGGAGATACAGCGTGAGCTGGATGAGCGGGTGGAGTATTTCAAGGCGAACGATATGCTTCTGGAGGCCCAGCGCATACAGCAGCGCACCATGTACGACATGGAGATGATACGGGAGCTGGGCTACTGCACGGGCATTGAGAACTATTCCAGAGTGATAGCCGGCAGAGCCCCGGGCAGCGCGCCCATGACCCTGCTGGATTATTTCCCGAAGGACTTCGTGATGTTCATAGACGAGTCCCACGTGACCGTGCCCCAGGTGAGGGCCATGTACGCGGGGGACCACAACCGGAAGGAGTCCCTGATACGCTACGGCTTCAGGCTGCCCTCCGCCTTTGACAACAGACCTCTGAACTTCGCCGAGTTCGAGGAGCACATAAACCAGGTCATATATGTCTCCGCCACTCCCGGGGAATACGAGCGGAGCAGGGCCGGACAGATTGCCGAGCAGATAATAAGGCCTACGGGCCTTCTGGACCCGGAGATCAGCGTGAGACCCGTGGAGGGACAGATAGACGATCTGATAAACGAGATAACAGAGCGCACAGCCATAAACGAGCGGGTGCTGATCACGACCCTGACCAAGAAGATGGCGGAGGACCTCACCGCCTACCTGACCCGCTCAGGCATAAAGGTGCGGTATATGCACCACGACATCGGCGCCATAGAGCGCATGGAGATCATAAGAGATCTCCGCCTGGGCGAGTTTGACGTGCTGGTGGGCATCAACCTGCTAAGAGAGGGGCTGGATCTGCCGGAGGTGTCCCTTGTGGCCATACTGGACGCGGACAAGGAGGGCTTCCTCCGCTCCGAAACAAGTCTCATACAGACCATAGGACGGGCGGCCCGAAACGCCAAGGGCAAGGTGATAATGTACGCCGATACGATTACCCGCTCCATGTACGCCGCCATAAAGGAGACCGATCGCCGCCGCAAAAAGCAGCAGGACTACAACACGGCCCACGGCATTGAGCCGAAGACCATAGTAAAGAGCGTCAGGGATGTGCTGGAGATATCCGATGCGGCGGACAGCGTAAAGGACGAGTCCGGCGTAAAGCTCACGAAGCGGGAGCGGGAAGAGAAAATCAAAAAGCTGGAAAAGGAGATGGCAAAGGCAGCGAAGATGTTGGAATTCGAGTACGCGGCCATGCTGCGTGACAGGATAATCGCGCTGAGAGGCGAACAATAAATGGTAGATTTTTTGCAACACTTTATCCACAGCAGCCCTCTGATCACTTTCATCGTGGCGATGCTCCCGGTTTTGGAGCTGAGGGGGGCCATACCGGTGGGTATATCTCTGGGGCTGGGCTTCAGAGAGACAATTATAATAAGTGTAATAGGCAACCTGCTTCCGGTTCCCTTTATAATACTGTTTACGCGCAGGTTGTTTGCCTTTTTGAGGCACAGGCTGCCTAAGCTGGAGGGGCTGGTATCCCGTCTGGAAAAAAAGGCCAAGGCGAAGGAGCATCTGGTGCGCAAGTGGCAGCTGTGGGGGCTGGTGGTGCTTGTGGCCATACCCCTGCCCGGCACGGGGGCCTGGACGGGCGCCCTCGTGGCGGCGGTGCTGGATCTGAGACTGAAAAGCGCGTTTCCGGCGATAGCGCTGGGCGTCGCCATAGCCGCCGTCATAGTCACGGCGCTGACATTCGGCTTTAAGTCGCTGCTGATATGAGCATTCGAGGGCGATAAATAAGCCGTTCGCATGGAGAATGGAGGCAGAGCCTTTGGAGACAAATTACATACAGCTCGAGGGCTCCGTTGAGACCGTCATATATCAGAACCCGGAAAACGGCTACACGGTGCTTAATATGCACCTGCCGGACGGAGGGGAGACAGTGGCCGTCGGCATATTGCCCTCGGCCGTGCCCGGCGAGCGGCTGGAGCTGTCCGGCAACTGGACCAGCCATCCCTCCTACGGGCAGCAGTTTAAGTTCGAGTGGGCTGTCAGGAAGATGCCGGACAGCCGTGACTCAATATACAGCTATCTGGCCTCGGGCGGTATCAAGGGCATAGGCCCCTCGCTGGCCAGGACCATAGTCAAGACCTTCGGGGACAGTACCCTTGACGTGCTGGAAAACGAGCCGGGGAAGCTGACGCAGATAAAAGGGATAGGCGTGCGCAAGGCCCTTGATATAGGCCTGTCCTTCAGGAAACAGCTGGGCATGCGCAGGCTCATAGAGTTTCTGGCCTCGTACGGTATGAGCCCCCGGCTGGCGCCGAGACTGTACAAGCTCTACGGAGATGAGGCCCGGCTGGTGCTCAGAGACAACCCATATGTCCTGACCGACGCCGCCGTAGGCGGCAGCTTTGAGGACGCGGACCGATTGGCCATGGACTTCGGCATGGAAACTGACGACCCCAAGCGGGTTGAGGCCTCCGTCCTGTTCGTGCTGCGCAGCAATCTGGACAACGGACACTGCTTTCTGCCGGTGGACAAGCTCAGGGACGTGGTGTGCAGGCACATAGGCGTGGAGCCCGGTCCCGTGGACGAGGCCCTTGACTTTCTGGAGGAGTGCGGACAGACAGACAGATGCACGATTGCCGGCCTGGATGTGTGCTACCTAAACGCCCTGTACAGGGCGGAGACAAGGGTCGCGGGGCGTATTCTCAGCATGGTGGGCGCTTCGGAAAGCGACAGGCAGGGCGTTGACAGACTCATCGCCCAGGCGGAGAGAGAGCAGGGGATAGAGTACGCCGGACTTCAGCGTCACGCTGTGGAGCTGGCGGCGGATTCCCGCGTGCTGGTGGTGACGGGGGGTCCCGGAACCGGGAAGACGACGATAATAAAGGGCATACTCTCGGTGTACAAGTCCATGGGGCTGAATACAGCCCTGGCCGCCCCCACAGGAAGGGCGGCAAAGCGCATGACCGAGGTCTGCGGAGAGGACGCCTTTACCATACACAGGCTGCTTGAGGCAGGATGGCGGGAGAGCAGCTCAGAGGCGGTGTTCAAAAGGGACGAGCACGACCCGCTGGACTGCGACGCCCTGATACTGGACGAGTCCTCAATGGTGGATATACTGCTCATGGACGCCCTGCTCAGGGCCCTCAGGCCCCATTGCAGGCTGGTTATGGTGGGGGACGCGGATCAGCTTCCCTCCGTGGGGCCCGGAAACGTGTTCGCCGATATCATACGCAGTCAGGCGGTGCCGACCGTGCGGCTGACGGAGGTGTTCCGGCAGGCCGGGGAGAGCACCATAGTCAGAAGCGCACATATGATAAACCGGGGTGAGATCCCTCCCCTGGAAGAGAACAAGAACGATTTCTTTTTCCTCAAAAGAGAGGACAAGGAGCGGGCCGCCGACACTATTGTGGAGCTTTGCAGCAGACGGCTTCCCCAAAATATGGGGATAGACCCCTCCCAGATACAGGTCCTGTCGCCCACGCGGAAGTACATATGCGGCACCGAGATGCTCAACGCCAGACTGCGGGAGGCTGTGAACCCTCCGGCGGAGGGAAAGAGCGAGCTGCGCTGGGGAGAGCAGATCTTCCGTCTGGGGGACAGAGTCATGCAGATTCGCAACGACTACGACATCCTGTGGCAGAAGTCCGACGGCTCCGCCTCGGGCATGGGCGTGTTCAACGGCGATATAGGCGTGATTAAGGACATAGACAGCAGGGCCAGAGTCATCACCGTGGACTTTGACGACAGGCTGGCTATGTATGCCTTTGACAATCTGGGCGAGCTGGAGCCGGCCTATGCCGTGACGGTCCACAAGTCCCAGGGCAGCGAGTACAGGGCCGTGATACTGTCCGCCTCAAAGGGCGCGTCGGCGCTGATGACCAGAAGCGTGCTGTATACAGCCGTCACAAGGGCCCGGGAGCTGCTGATAATTGTGGGCGATCCGGCGGTTGTATCCGCAATGACTCTTGACGACAGGCGGCAGAAACGCTATTCTGGGTTAAAGACCAGATTGGTACAGGGACATCTCGATGCTTAAAAAACTGCTGGAACTGATATTCCCCCCAAAGTGCGCCTTTTGCCACAGGCTGCTTGAGGGGGACGAGGAGAATATATGCCGGGAGTGCTGCAGGACGCTGCCCTTTACCGGGGCAAAGGCTGAGTTCAAAGGCGAGTTCTTTGACGCCTGCTTTGCGCCCCTTTATTACAGGGGTACCGTCAGGACGGCTGTACTGAGGTTCAAGTTCAGACGGGGAAAGCATCTCGCCCGGTGCTTTGCCGGCCTTATGGAGGACTGCCTGAGGGACAATATGCCCTGTGCCCCCGATGTGATCACCTGGGTGCCGGTAAGCGCGAAGCGCTTGAAAAAGCGGGGCTATGACCAGTCAAGGCTTTTGGCCGAGGAGCTGGCGGAAAGACTGGGCATGAGCGCCGTGCCCTGCCTTGAGCGAAAGAGGGATACCGTGGCCCAGTCAAGCCTTAAGGGCGAGGAGAAGAGAAGGGCCAACGTGCTGGACGCCTTCGCGGTCAGCTCCGCGGACACTGTCGCGGGCAGGAGGATACTGCTTGTGGACGACGTGGTGACCACGGGCTCCACCCTGGCGGAGTGCTCCAGGGAGCTGCTCATGGCCGGGGCGGACAGAGTTTTCTGCCTGACACTGGCCCGCAGAGCTTGATATGTGCATTTAACGGATATAATCCAAAAGGATATAAACCGGAGGTCTCCATGTGCCGCTTGTGGAGATCATCGGACGCAGCAGCCCTATAAAAAGCGGCAGAATGGAGATTATTATGTTATTGGGACGTGACATCGGCATAGATCTTGGCACCACGACTGTCATACTGGCGGTCAAGGGCAAGGGCATAGTGACAAAGGAACCGGCGGTGGTGGCCATGGACAAGAACACCGGTCGGCTTCTCAAGGTGGGCGCCGCGGCAGAGCGCATGCTGGGGCGGACGCCGGGCAACATCGTGGCAATAAAGCCCATGCGGGCGGGGGCCATATCCGACTACGAGATGACGGAGCGCATGCTCAAGGAGATGGTCAGAAAGGTGGAGACCTTCAGCCTCGTAAAGCCGAGGATGCTGATATCCGTGCCCTCCGGAGTCACCGAGGTGGAGGAGAGAGCCGTCATCGAAGCGGGCATGCAGGCGGGCGCCAGAAAGGTCTATTTGATAGAGGAGCCCGTGGCGGCCGCTCTGGGCGCGGGTATAGACATATCGGAGCCCGAGGGACATTTCATAGTGGACATGGGCGGCGGCACCACGGATATCGCGGTCATAAGCCTGTCGGGAGTTGTGCACTCCGAGTCCCTGAAGGTGGCCGGAGACGATTTCGACGAAGCGCTTGTCCGCTACGTGCGCAGGACCCATAATGTTCTCATAGGACAGACCACGGCTGAGGAGCTGAAGAAGAGCATAGGCTGCGTGTTCCCCAGACCCGACAACGTGAGCGTGGACGTAAAGGGCCGCTGCCTGATGACCGGCCTGCCCCGTATGGTGTCCCTGAGCTCCACCGATATACAGACGGCCTTTGAGGAGGTCACCCAGCAGATACTGGACGCCATATTGAGGGTGCTGGAGGACACGCCCCCGGAGCTTGTGGCGGACATCTCAGACAACGGCATCACGCTGACCGGCGGGGGAAGCCTTGTATGGGGCTTCGACCGGCTCGTGGAGAGCGCCACCAGCATTCCCACCCGCATAGCGGACGACGCGGAGCTCTGCGCGGCCTACGGCGTGAACAGAGCCCTGGACTGGATGAACAACATGCAGGAGGGCACGCTGAATCTGGCGAGGAAGAAGCAGATAAAGCGCCAGTAGAAAAACGGGATAAAATAGGCCTGTCTGTAATGCGGCTTGTGAAAAAGCTGTTTTGCGGACGGGCCTTTTGTGTTATAATGGCATTTACGGTTCCCCATGTCCCCGCCGCTGTCCGCTGCGGGGATCGGGTATCGTAAATCAGGGCTTTCAGGAGGCCGGAAATGCGTAAGAGCATATTTATCAAGGGCGCGCGGGAAAACAATCTGAAAAATATCGATCTGGAGATACCCCGGGAGAAGCTGGTGGTCATCACCGGACTGTCGGGCAGCGGAAAATCCTCCCTGGCCTTTGACACCATATATGCGGAGGGGCAGAGACGCTATGTGGAGTCCCTGTCCTCCTACGCCAGGCAGTTTCTGGGGCAGATGGAAAAGCCGGACGTGGACTATATCGAGGGCCTGTCCCCGGCCATAGCTATAGACCAGAAGACCACCTCCAGAAACCCCCGCTCCACAGTGGGAACCGTGACCGAGGTCTACGACTATCTCAGACTGCTCTGGGCCAGAGTGGGCGTGCCCCACTGTCCAAACTGCGGGCGGGAGATAAAGCAGCAGAGCGTTGACCAGATAATAGATCAGATACTCACCCTGCCTGAGGCCAGCCGCATACAGGTGCTGGCCCCGGTGATACGGGCGAGAAAGGGCGAATACGTCAAGGTGTTCGAGGACGCCAGACGCTCCGGCTATGTGAGAGTCAGGGTGGACGGCAGCATATACGATCTCAGCGAAGAGATAAAACTGGACAAGAACAAAAAGCACGATGTGGAGATAGTCGTGGACCGCATCGTAATAAAAGAGGGCGTGGCCAGAAGGCTAACGGACTCCGTGGAGACGGCCATCGGCCTGTCCGGCGGCACCGTGATGATTGATCTTGTGGGCAGCGATGAACAGCTGGTGTTCTCCCAGAACTACGCCTGCCCGGACTGCGGCATATCCATCGAGGAGCTCACGCCCCGGATGTTCTCCTTCAACAACCCTTATGGGGCCTGCCCCAGATGTATGGGCCTTGGCACACTGTTCCGGGTGGACCCGGACATCATCATACCCAACCCCGCCATGTCCATAGAGGACGGGGCCATCTCGGCCTCGGGCTGGGGGAGCATCAAAAACGACAGCGTGGCCAGGATGTACTATGAGGCACTGGGCAAGAAGTATAACTTCACCATGGACACGCCCATAAGGAACCTGCCCCAGGGCGAATTGCAGGTGCTACTGTACGGCACGGGCAAGGAGAATCTGGAGCTTAAATATGACCAGAGCCGGGGCTCCGCCGTGATAAACCGGCCCTTTGAGGGCATAGTGAACAATCTGGAGCGGCGTTACAGGGAGACCCACAGCGCGTCCATGAAGGCGGAGCTGGAGCAGTACATGTCCGAACACGAGTGCCCGGAATGCCACGGTAAACGCCTGAGAAAAGAGATGCTGGCCGTCACCGTGGGTGGAATGAGCATCACTGACTTCACGGAGCTGAGCGTCACAAAGGAGCTGGAATTCCTCAACGGGCTGAACCTGAGCGAGAAGGAACAGATGATAGCCAGACAGATACTCAAGGAGCTGCGCTCCAGACTGGGCTTTCTCGAAAGCGTGGGGCTGGGCTATCTCACTCTGTCTCGCCGCGCGGGGACCCTGTCCGGCGGCGAGAGCCAGCGGATACGCCTTGCCACGCAGATAGGCTCCTCCCTCATGGGGGTGCTTTATATTCTGGACGAGCCCTCCATAGGCCTGCACCAGAGGGACAACGAAAAGCTGCTCGCCACATTGAAGCAGCTGAGAGATCTGGGCAACAGCCTCATAGTGGTGGAGCACGACGAGGAGACCATGGAGGCCGCCGACTGGATAATCGATATAGGGCCCGGCGCGGGGGTGAACGGGGGCAGAGTCATATGCGCCGGCACCCCGGAGGATGTGAAGGCCTGCCCGGAGTCCCTGACGGGGCGCTATCTTGCGGGTACCGAGTCCATTCCCGTGCCGGAGAAGAGGAGAGAGGGGAACGGCCATTTTCTGACCGTCTGCGGCGCGGCTGAGAACAATCTTAAGAATGTGGACGTGTCCATACCTCTGGGCAAATTCACATGCGTGACAGGGGTGTCCGGCAGCGGCAAGTCCTCGCTGATAAACGAGGTCATATTCAAGGCCCTGGGGGCTGAGCTGAACCGCATGAAGGTCAAGCCCGGAAAGCACGAGAGGATAGAGGGCCTTGAGTACCTGGATAAAGTCATAGCCATAGACCAGTCCCCCATAGGGCGGACGCCCCGCTCAAATCCTGCCACCTATACGGGCCTGTTCACGGACGTAAGGGAGCTCTTCTCCTCCACACAGGAGGCCAGAGCCAGAGGCTACGGGCCGAACCGCTTCTCCTTCAACGTGAAGGGCGGACGCTGCGAGGCCTGCTCCGGAGACGGACTGATAAAAATAGAGATGCATTTTCTGCCGGACATATACGTGCCCTGCGAGGTTTGCAAGGGCAAGCGCTACAACCGGGAAACGCTGGAAGCGACCTTTAAGGGAAAGAGCATCGCCGACGTTCTGGAAATGACCGTCGACGAGGCCTGCGAGTTCTTCGCCAACATCCCTAAAATCTACCGCAAAC
>JAFRAF010000168.1 GCA_017405545.1 Oscillospiraceae bacterium
GGCCTTGTCAAGGACCTTGGGAATTATGAGGATTTCGCATTCAGTTATCTTGACAACTGCTTTTGCATATATGAGGTCACAGGCTTTGAAGATTTAGATAAATACCTGGATGAGATCCACTATAAAGGGGACGTTTTTATCCGGGATGACGGCGCTTATGACGAGAACGGCAATCTGCTCATGCCCCTGGTGTACGAGGAAAAGTTTAATAAGCTGAACTACGCCGACTTTTCTATCGTGAATAAAAACACCGTCGCCGAGCAGACACGGCCCTCGGACTGGGCGCTGGACGAGTGCTTCCTCGCCCTGCGAAATGAGCTGATCCCCTACGCCATGCAGAAGAACTACCAGTCCCCCATCTCAAGAGAGAACTTCTGCCACGCCATTGTCAATATGCTGATGGTCCGGGAAAAGGCAGACAGCGTGGAGGCTCTGCTGGCAAAGCACGGCCTGACGATGCAAAGCGGCATATTCACCGACACGGAGGACAAGGACATCCGGGCCGCGAATCTTCTGGGCATAGTCAACGGCTACGGCAACGGCCTGTTCCGGCCCGAGCAGAACATCTCCCGGCAGGAGGCCGCAGCCATGCTCATGCGGGCGGCTAAGGTCATGGGCGTGAGCTCCGGCAGCGCAAAGCAGTTTACCGACACCGGAAGCCTGCAGGCCTGGGCAACAGACGGAATAAACTTCGTCTCCGGGCTGGTGTCACAGGACGGAAAGGCCGTCATGGGCGGCACCGGAGCCGACAAGTTCAGCCCACTCAGCGACTACACCACTGAGCAGTCCATACTCACCGTGTACAGGCTGTTCAGGTGTAAGTAAAGATAGAAACAATCAAATATTTAAGCGGGGCAGCTGATAAAGCTGCTCCGCTCTGCATTACATATCAGTATTAATCGTATTAAAGGTGTTCCACGGGTATTCATCGGGGGGCGCTTTGAAAAACTCCATGTGTTCCCCGCTCCTCGGATGGGGAAAAGCCAGCCTGCATGACCAGAGGGCAAGGCCGCTTTCGCTCTTCTCGCCGCCGTAGCGTCTGTCCCCAAGCAGGGGCATTTTCCGTGAGGCGAACTGCACCCGAATCTGATGAAATCTCCCGGTGAGAAGTCTGACCCTGACAAGGGAGAGGCTATTTCCCTCTTTCCTTGCTGCGGTTTCAAGTGTCCTGTATTCAAGGGCGGCCTCTCTGACGCCGCCGCGTTTTCGATTCACCACATAGGACTTGTTCCTCCTGCTGTCCTTGTACAGCAGATCGGTGAAGCTGCCCTCCGACTCTGCGGGGCAGCCCTGCACCACCGCGAGGTACTCCTTCTCGAATTCCCCTCCTACAATGGCCGCGGAGAGCTTTCCGGCGCTGTCTTTGCTCCTTGCATACACCATAAGGCCGCCCACGGGCTTGTCCAGCCTGTGGACGCACAGCGGCGGCTCAGCTCCCCCGCCGTACTGTGCGAGGAGTTCGGGCATGCCCCCGGACTCCGACAGGACGCCCGGCGGCTTCACGCACACATATATGCAGTCGTCGCTGTAGAGCAGCTCGGGTCTCATCGCTCCACCATCCATAGCCTGTCATCGGCTGGTCTCAGCCCCGCGTCTGCGCTGTTGGGACTTCCCTCGGGATTGACATGGACCATGCAGTGCCTTATGGACGGCTCCGCCGCCTCCACCGCGTCATGTACCCGCTCCGATATCTCATGGGCCTGTGTCAGGCTCAGATTCCCGTCGGCTGATATCTCCACATCCACATACACGCCGGGGCCGAAGCGCCTTGTGCGCAACATATCCAGTCCCAGCACTCCCTCCTGTGAAAGGACGACCCGGCCGAGCTTTTCATCCAGCTCCTCGCCGCCGGACCGATCCACGGTCTGCCTCATGGCCTCCATGAATATCTGCGCTGCAACCCTGAGTATGAAAACGCATATGATTATACTTGCTATGGGCTCCAGTATGGGCACGCCCAGGCGGGCCCCGCCTATGCCCACGAGGGCTCCCAAGGAGGAAAAGGCGTCGGAGCGGTGGTCCCAGGCGCTGGCTCTGAGGGCAACGGAGTCCAGCTTTCGGGCCGCCAATATGGTATACCAGTACATGGCCTCTTTCACCACTATGGACACCACGGCGGCGATAAGGGCCAGCATGCCCGGCACGGTGATATTCATATAATCCCCGCTGGCGACAACCCTGAGTCCGTTCCAGCCGATCACTCCGCCGGTGATTATCAGCAGCATCGCGAGTATGATGGAGGCCACGCTCTCCAGCCTGTCGTGGCCGTAGGGGTGTTCCCTGTCGGCCTCCTTGCCGGCAAGTCTTATCCCTATGAGGGCTATGAAGCTGCTGAGCACGTCGGAGGCGGAGTGGACGCCGTCTGATAGCATGGCGCCCGAGGACGCAATTATGCCCGCCGCGATTTTAAAAACGCAGAGCAGCAGATTAACAACTATACAGACTATTGAAACCCTTTTCGCAAGTCCGGTCCTGTCCATAAAAGAAAACACCTCGGTAATATCAAGTGCTGTTTGAGAAGTATGAAAACTCCCGTTCTGTATATATGCGTCACAGGCGCAAATGGGGCTATTTCTTTTTCTTCGGCGCGGGCAGCTCATCGACCATGGCGTTAAACAGTTCCATCAGAAAGCCCCTGTTGTCCGGGTCCTCCACCAGCAGCATCTCTTTCGCCCCCTCATAGGGCAGCTCAAGGGCCGCGCCGGGCATGAGCGCTCTGGCCGATTTTGTCGGTTTTACCAGGAATCTGTTGTCGTAGATGCCGCCGATAACCTTGCCCCTGTAGTAGATGATGTATTCGCCCATCATTGCGCGATAGCTTATGTCATCCAGCTCTGACAGCTGCTCTAAAACATATTCCAGATAGTCCCTGTCTGATGCCATATTGTTTTCCTCCACCGATACTTTTTGCCCGGCCCTGCATTGCGGCGCGTAAAAGATGTTAAAAAAGCACCTGCGGAACGCTATGCAGTCCCGCAGATGCGTTTGCCCATCTGCTGCCCGGAGGGCCCGGCTGAGTGTAAAACACCGCCTGCTATGTTCTTTGACGCGTAAACCGGCAATTATAATAACTGCACCGGCATCCGAAATCGTTAATGGATATTTTAACAGATTATTCTTTTCATGTCAAGCAGGATGGACACGGGCTGAGTTTAGCTCCGCCGCCCGCATTTTCGTCATTTTGCCCGTTCACCCCCCGGCTCTTTTGCCCTGTTGAGACATAATATCTTGACAAATATACAATAATTTGATATTATACAGGCAATTTCAAATGTCAAAGACAGTGAAGAGAAGAGTAGGCGCGGAAATACGCAGCAGAGAGCCCCGAAAGGTGGAAAGGGGCCGGAAGGCCGCGCTGAACATGGTCTCGGAGTTGCGCACCGACTGCGCTTTACGCGCACAGGCTGCGACGGGTCCGCCCGTGACAGCGCAGGAGTGTGCATGCACTCTATGAGTCTGTTCCCGTGAGGAAACAGTGAAGCAAGGTGGTACCACGGCGTTATCGATGCGCTCGTCCTTGATGCATGAAGCATCAGGGGCTTTTTTGTTGTCAGCCGCCCGGGCATTGCGCCCGCGCAGCGCTTGAATGCCTGAGGCTTCCGGCTGTATCCAGCGGCCGCATATGGATACTCAGCTTATTTACATCGGCATACTTAAGCGGCAGAGTGGAGATTATTACGCGATGGGCGAAAGCATCATTCAGATAAAGAATTTATATAAAACCTTCGGCAGCGGCGAAAGCGCCGTCAGGGCGCTTGAGGATATCAACCTGGATATAAAGCAGGGCGAGATCTTCGGCATAATCGGCCTTTCCGGCGCGGGCAAATCCACACTTGTGCGCTGCATGAACCTGTTGGAGCGGCCCACCAGCGGCGACGTCATCGTCGACGGGAAAAACATGACCCAGCTGTCTGAAAAGGAGCTTCGGCTGGCCCGGCGGGACATTACCATGATATTCCAGAGCTTTAACCTGCTCATGCAGCGGACCTGTCTGAAAAATGTCTGCTTCCCCATGGAGATATCAAGCGTGCCCTCTTCCAAGGCCAAAAAGCGGGCCGAGGAGTTGCTGGAGATAGTGGGTCTGTCCGACAAGGCGGACGCCTATCCCTCTCAGCTTTCCGGCGGTCAGAAGCAGCGCGTGGCTATAGCCCGTGCCTTGGCCACCGACCCGAAAGTGCTGCTCTGCGACGAGGCAACGTCTGCTCTGGACCCCACCACGACAGCGTCTATTCTGTCCCTTTTGAAGGAGCTAAACGAGAAGCTGGGCGTGACCGTGGTTGTCATAACCCATCAGATGAGCGTCATCGAGGAGATATGCTCAAAGGTCGCCATCCTTGACGGAGGACGCGTGGCCGAGGTGGGCACGGTGGAGGAGATTTTCTCCAATCCCAAGACCGACGCCGCCAGAAGGCTGGTCTACCCCGGCGGCGTGACGGAAAGTCAGATACCTGCCAGCTCAAGGGCCATACGCATCTCCTTCAACGGCGGCACTGTGCATGAACCGCTCATCTCCTCACTGGCCATCGACTGCGGCGTAAAGGTGAGCATTCTGGCAGCTGACACCCGCAGCATCGAGGGCAAGCTCTTCGGCACCATGGTGCTGAGTCTGCCCGACGACCCGAACGAGAGCGCGAAGGCGCTTAATTATATAAAATCAAGGCCGAACATCGCCGTAGAGGAGGTGGAATACGATGGCTGATATTTTTACTAATGAATTTTGGGCTCAGTACGGCCCTCTGCTCTTGACAGAAACGTGGAAAACGCTCATAATGCTGGGTGTGTCCACACTGTTCGCCTATGTGATAGGCCTGCCGCTTGGCGTACTTCTGGTGCTGACCAACGACCACGGCATACGCCCGCACAAGACCTTCAACAGTGTGCTGGGCTGGATAATCAACGTCGGCCGTTCCCTCCCCTTCATGATACTCATGGTATCCATAGTTGATTTCACCAAGTTCATCGTCGGCACATTTGTCGGAGTGAGAGGCGCGATTGTCCCCCTTGTGGTCTCCGCCGCGCCCTTTATCGCGCGTATGGTGGAGAGCTCCCTTGCCGAGGTGGACGGCGGTGTGGTCGAGGCAGCCCAGTCAATGGGAGCTTCCCCTTTCCAGATAGTGCGCAAGGTCTATCTGCCCGAGGCCATACCCTCGCTGGTGCTGGGCGCTTCCATCTCTATAATCACCATCCTTGCCTACGTGGCCATAGCCGGCGCCGTCGGCGCGGGAGGTCTCGGTGACCTGGCCCTTCGCTACGGTTATCAGCGAAAGGTGAAATCCGTGAATCTGGTGACGATAATACTGCTTATCGTTCTCGTCCAGATCGTCCAATCTGTTTTCAGCCGCCTGTCAACTTCAATTGACAAGCGATTATCACACGAAAAGGGAAAAAAGAAGCTGAATCTGTTTTCCCATTCAAGCAAACAGGAGGTATAGTAAATGAAAAAGTACGCATTGACCCTTATCCTGGTGCTGCTCATGTGCCTGTCTCTGGCAGCCTGCGGCACCACCGGTGACGACGCCGCCGACACAGCTGACACTGCCGACACCGCCGACACCGCCGAAAGCACCGACGCCGCAGAGGCCGCTGACTCCGCCGAAAGCGCCGAGCCGGTAACTCTGAAGGTCGCCGCATCCCCCACCCCTCACGCCGAGATCCTGGCTCAGGTCAAGGATGTTCTGGCTGAGCAGGGCATCGATTTGGTAGTCACCGAGTACAACGACTACGTGGTTCCCAACACCGCTGTTGAGGACGGCCTCGAGGACGCCAACTACTTCCAGCATCAGCCCTACCTCGATCAGTTCAACGAGGAAAACGGCACCCATCTGGTTTCTGTGGGCGCCATCCACTACGAGCCTTTCGGAATCTATCCCTGCAAGTGCGACTCTCTTGACAATCTGCCCGACGGCGCTACCATAGCTGTCCCCAACGACGCTACCAACGAAGCCCGTGCTCTCCAGCTTCTGGAGGCCAACGGCGTCATCACAATCAAAGAGGGCGCCGGCCTGGCTGCTCCCCCCCATGACATCACC
>JAFRAF010000169.1 GCA_017405545.1 Oscillospiraceae bacterium
AACTCCCTTGCGGCCAGCTCCGCCGCGGTGCAGAAACCCGCGATGGAGGGCAGCGCCTCCGTGCCCGGCCGCAGGCCCTTTTCCTGTCCGCCGCCGTAGTGCAGGGGCTTTATGTTCAGGCCCTTTCTCACCCACAGAGCGCCGCAGCCCTTGGGGCCGCCTATCTTATGGCTGCTTATGGTCACAAGGTCAGCGCCCAGCGCCTTGACATTGACGGGCATTTTGCCCAGAGCCTGTACGGCGTCAGTGTGGAACACCGCCCGGGGATTTGCCGATTTCAGCTCCTTTGCGAGAGCTGCGATGTCGTTTACGGCTCCCATCTCGTTGTTCACAAGCATGAGGGAAACCAGAGCTGTGTCCGGGCGCAGTGCCGGCGCGAGGACCTCTGCCGTAATACGTCCCGCCGAGTCGGGACGGAGCCGCGATACCTCCCAGCCCCTGTCCTCAAGAGTGTCCGCGCTTTTGCGCACGGCGTCGTGCTCCGTCAGTGAGCTTATCATGTGCCTGGCGCCGATGCCCTTCAGTTCCGCCGAGCCCAGTATGGCCCAGTTGTCCGCCTCGGTGCCGCCGGATGTGAAGTATATCTCATCCGGCTGTGCGCCTATGGCGCGGGCGAGGCACTCTCTGGCCGCCTTAAGCGTTTTCGCGGCCTCTCTGCCCACTCTGTGGGTGGAAGAGGGGTTGCCGTAGTTTTCGGTCATCATGTCCATCACGGCCTGAGCGGCCTCGGGCCTGACTTTTGTTGTGGCGGCGTTGTCAAAGTATACGTTCATAGGAACTCCTATTGTTTTTTTTCGGGAAATAATGTATTATTATAAGTCAGTCACAGAGCGCGGCAGAATGCTCTGCACGGCTGTAGCACTTTGATTATACACCCTTTGGGCTGTATTAACAATAGGGCGAAAGCCTGTCCAGAGCGGAGCCGCGGAACGGAGAACAGCATGAGGATACACGTACATACATTGGGCTGTAAGGTAAATCAGTTTGAGTCGCAGGCCATGGAGTCAATTCTGGCGGAAAAGGGCGCGGAGATAAGCACCGTGCCGGAGGACTGCGACGGTATAATTATAAATACCTGCGCCGTGACGGCCGAGAGCGGCAGGAAATCCCGGCAGGCAGTTCGCCGCTTCAGGGCACTGTGCCCCGGGGCGAAGATCGCCGTGTGCGGCTGCTATTCCCAGCTGGATCCGGAGGCTGTGAGAGCTCTGGGAGCCGACCTGGTGGGCGGAAGCGACGGAAGAGCGGCCTTTGCGGAGGAGTTTCTAAAGGTTCTGCGGGGGCAGGACGGCTTTATTGCTCTGGATGAGCCCCTGCGCCGCAGGCGCTTTGAGAGCCTCCCCGCGGGAGGTCTTTACGGGCGCACAAGGGCCATGCTCAAAATACAGGACGGCTGCTCAAATTTCTGCACATACTGCGTGATACCGTATACCAGGGGGCCGGTCCGCTCCCAGCCTCTTGAGGAGGCTGCGGAAGAGGCCGCAAGGCTAAAAGCCCGAGGCTACAGGGAACTGGTGATAACAGGCATAGAGATCGCCTCCTACGGCAGAGACCTGAAGGGCGATATAGGTCTGCATGACGCGGTGGAGGCCATCGGGGCCGCCGCGCCGGGAGTAAGACTTAGATTGGGCTCGCTGGAGCCAAGGGTCATCACGGAGGAGTTCTGCAGGCGTGTGGCCGGGGTTGAGGGCCTCTGCCCACATTTTCACCTGTCCCTGCAGAGCGGCTGCGACGCGACTTTGAGCCGTATGCGGCGCAAATACGACACGGCCCGCTTTTATCAGTCCGTTGAGCTGCTCAGGAAGTACTTTCCCGGCTGCGCCCTGACGGCGGATCTGATCACAGGCTTTCCCGGTGAGGACGAGGCCGAATTCGGCGAGACCATGGCATTTATAGAGAAGTGTGACTTTTCCGCCATGCATATTTTCCCGTATTCGCCCAGACCGGGCACCGCGGCCGCCGGCATGGAAAACCAGGTGGAAAACCGCATAAAGGCAGAGCGGGCCCACAGGGCCTCGGCTCTGGCCGACGCCATGGAGCGCAGATACCTGGAGTCCTGTGTGGGCAAAAGCTTGAACGTGCTTTTTGAGACCGAGGGTGAAGAGGGCTCTGTCGGCCACGCCGAGAACTATGTGCCCGTAATAGTATCGGAACGCGCTCTGCGGGGACGGGTGCGCGAAGTGGCCATATGCGCCGTGGAAAAAGGCCGGCTTTCGGGCGAGTTGGTATGTTGACATATGCCGGAAACAACTATATAATAAAAAGATATACAATAAACAAAGTCTGCGTCGGCGGCATTGCCGTCGGGCGCGTTATAAATAACTGAAAGAGAAGGAAGCGTTAAAATGGCACGAGTATACAACTTTTCGGCAGGACCGTCTGTGCTCCCCTTGCCTGTGCTTGAGAGAGCGGCCAAGGAGATGACGGATTATCGATGTTCAGGTATGTCCGTTATGGAGATGAGTCACCGAAGCAGTGTGTATCAGGGAATTATTGACGAGTCTATAGCCCTGCTCCGCAGGATCATGAAGATACCCGACAGCCAAGAGATACTCTATATGCAGGGCGGCGCTACCCTGCAGTTCGCGGCGGTGCCCATGAATCTGATAGGAAGCACGGGAAAAGCGGATTACGCCGTCACCGGCGAATTCGCCGGCAAGGCCTTCAAGGAGGCTAAAAAATTCGGCGAGGTCAGAGCCGCTGTGGATATGGAGAGCGAGTCCTTCAGCCGCATTCCCAGGCAGGAGGAGCTGGACAGGGATCCCGGCGCCGCGTATTTCCACTACTGCGCGAACAATA
>JAFRAF010000017.1 GCA_017405545.1 Oscillospiraceae bacterium
AAAACGGTCCCGGGCCGTCCGCACAGCAGAGCTTTCGGATCACAAGGCAGGAGCAGAGCATTGAGAGCATTGTTACCGAAATCATACATCAGATAGGCATACCGGCTCACATAAAGGGCTATCAATATCTGCGGGAGGCCATAATCCTTACCATAAACGATATGGATATTATAAATGCCGTCACAAAGGTCCTGTATCCGGCTGTAGCCAAGAAGTTCGGCACCACGCCCTCAAGAGTGGAGCGGGCGATTCGCCACGCCATAGAGGTCGCATGGGACAGGGGCGATGTGGAAATCCTGCAAAAATACTTCGGGTACACGGTCTCCAACATCAAGGGTAAGCCCACCAACAGCGAGTTCATAGCGATGATAGCCGACAGGCTTAGCCTGCAGAGAAAGGACGCTATTTGATATAAGCTGTTTCTGTTTGGATACTTGCATCGGGGCTTATAGGAAGCGAATAAGTCAAACAGATATGACAATTTAATTCAGGCTGGTATTGAGCAGTATATCTTACTCATACCAGCCTGTTTTTTATATATTACTCCTGTTGCTGTGCAGATTGTAGGCAAAGCCGGCCAAAACAAGGAGCGTACCGATTATGGAGAAAACCGTAATCGTTTCATGCAGAATTATAGCCGACAGTGTCACGGCTATGATGGGCTTTAAGAAGAAGGATATCGAGGCGTTTGAGGCCCCCAATCTCTCTATCGCTCTTAAGTAGCAGAGGTAACCGAAGCCGGTCACGATGAGGCTGCAGTACAGCAGGGAGCCAACAGACTGTGCATTTATCCCCGCAAAGGGCGACGTTCCGCCGGCAAGCAGGATGACAAGATTGATAAGCGAACCGGCAATAAAGCTTATACTGTTTGTAGCGGGACCGCCTATCTTATCTATCCTGAGCTTTCCCATGGCGGTGTACAGCCCGAAGGTCAGAGCCGCAAGGACGACCAGAAGCATGCCCGATATACCCACATTCCCGCTTTTTAAGGCATTCATGGGGTTGGCTACTATCACGAGGCCGATGATGCTGAGTATCAGCACCACGGCTTTTTTCTTTGTAAACCTGTCGTTCACCAGAAAGTGGGCAAAAATCATGGTGGCGACGGGATTTGTACTGATTATAATGGCCGCAAGAGAGGCGTTCGTGCGCATTACCCCGGCCTGAAACAGATTCATGGACACACAGATATTCACCGCTCCGAGCAACACGAGGAAGGCCAGGTCTCCGCCTGTCAGCCGGTATTTTCTCTTTTTCAGATCAATGATCGCCAGGGGCAGCAATATGATCCCGCCTATAAAAAAGCGCAGAAAAGTAAGCTGCAGTGCGGTGAAAAACTGTCCCGCGGTTTTAAGCGCTATATCCCCCGTGCCGAAGGCGATGGCTGTCAGCACGACCCATATGTAATCAAGCATGTTTGTCTATCTCCGATCGGGATTATGTATTTAATATAATGAAAATTGTAAAAAAAGTAAAGCCGCTGATTTCATAAAGAAAAACATTTTAAAGGAATATCCTCCGACAAATCCAAATAGTTATTATAGCAGGGAGGGACAGGCATGGAACACTATGAGAAATCAGCATCCAGATTTGACGAGGCGACCAGACTTCTGCCGGCTGACATAAGGGGCAGGGCGCGAAAGCTCTCCATAAAGGACCGCGCTCGGGCGGAAGAGATACGTCTGCGGGTTGGGAAAGCCCCGAGTGTGCTTCTCCCCGAGGGTGAGCTCTCCCTCGACGGAGAAAAGCTGCGTGGAAATGACATCGACGATCTGGTGGATATCGCAACCAGATCCTCAATACATACGGCAAGAGAGAGCCTGCGCCAGGGGTTCATATGCGCGCCTGGCGGGTTCAGGATCGGTCTCTGCGGGACGGCAATCGTGGACAAAAACGGAGTAACGGGCTTTAAATACCTCTCTTCGGCGGTGATAAGGATATCCCGTGAGGTTAAAAATGCTGCCACGCCGGTTTTAAACGAGCTGACAAAGCATAACGCTTTCCCCTCGACCCTGCTGATCTCTCCGCCCGGACTCGGCAAGACCACTTTGCTCAGGGACATGTGCAGACTGCTGTCAAGTGAGAAAGGACTGCGGATAGGACTTGCCGATGAGCGTGGAGAGATCTCCTCAGTAAAGGACGGAGTTGCCCAGTTTGATGTGGGGGACAGGA
>JAFRAF010000170.1 GCA_017405545.1 Oscillospiraceae bacterium
CGTAATTGGCGGACGGAAGCTGGGCTGTGACCTTGCTTCCCTCTCCGACCACCTTTACATTCAGTCCGGTCTTCTCAATGGCCGACTTGGCGCTGCTGACGCTCTCGCCCACGTAGTCGGTCACCATGACGTCCACAAAGGACTTCTGCTCATCGGTGTACTGCTTCTCAAATCCCAGATAAGTCAGGCTCTCGTCCAGCATTCTGCCCACGACCGGGGCAGCCATGCTTCCGCCGCTGATATATACTCCGGTGCCGCTGCTGGGAGTGTCCAGCAGGAGCAGTATCACCAGATTGGCGTTGTTCGCCGGGGCAAATCCGCAGAAGGAGACTATGTATTCGTCGTCTCTCCCGCCTATTTTCTCAGACGTACCGGTCTTTCCGCCTATGCTGTAACCGGCCACAGCCGCGTTTTTACCGGTTCCGTAGGACTCGCTTACGTTTGCCTCCAGCATTTCACAGCATATTCTTGAGGTCTCCGCGCTGACTACCTGTCTGACAGCGGTGGTCTCCGCCTCATACACAGGCTCGCCGGTGTTGCTCTTTATACTGCTCACCACGTAGGGCTTTACCAGATTTCCGCCGTTGGCCACAGCGGAGACTGCCGTTATCACCTGCAGCGGCGTTACCGTAAACGTCTGTCCGAAGGAGGCCGCCGCCAGCTGCGAGAGGTTGGACTTATCGAAGAATACGCTCTCGGGCCACCAGATCGAACCCGTCTCTCCGGCCAAGTCCACGCCAGTCTTGTCGAACAGCCCGAAGGCCGCCATATAGTCATAAAAGCGCTCCGCGCCTATGCGCTGTCCTATCTGGACAAAGGCGCAGTTACAGGACTGCTGTACCGACTGCTTCAGAGACAGGGTCCCATGTCCGGAATGTCTCCAGCAGTTAAGGGGCTTGTCACGGCCCAGAACATCCATCTGTCCTCCGCAGTAGAAGGAGGAGTTCTCATCTACGACGCCGTCCTCAAGAGCGGACGCAAGGGTGATTATTTTGAATACGGAGCCGGGCTCATATGTCTCGCTTATGGCCCGGTTCCTCCACATCTCGTTGAGGGCCTCACTCCTCGCCGCGTTCCGCTCATCCTCGTCCTCTATCAGATCAAGCTGGGCCTGTACGCTCTCGCTGAGCTCCCAAGGGTTATTCAAATCATAGCCTTGGTTGCAGGCCATGCCCTTTATCGCGCCGGTCTTGCAATCCATGGCTATGGCGCAGCCGCCCTTCTGGACTCCGTAATCCGCAATGGCCTGCTGCAGGTTCTTTTCAAGGATATTCTGTATGTTTACGTCTATGGTCAGCTCCACATCGCCGCCGTTCTCCGCGTCATAGTAGTACTCATAGTCGGTGAACAGCATATCCGTGCCGCTCGCGGTTGAGAGCCGTATTATCTTTCCGTCATTACCCTTCAGGTACTCGTCATATCCGGCCTCTACGCCCTCGAGCCCGTTGCCCTCGCCGCCTACAAAGCCCACCACATTGCTGGCGAGATCCCCGTAGGGGTAGTAGCGCTTGCTGGTCTCCTCGATATGAACGCCCTTGAGTTCGTTTTCGTCGATGAATTCACGTATTTTATCGGCCACATCCACATCGACTTTTCTGGCGACCACCTCATACCAGGACTCGGTCTTCTTGGATCGCTCGATAATCGTGTTATAATCCACGCCCAGGACAGTGGACAGCTTCTTCGCTATAACGGCTACGTCCTCATTGTATTTCTGTATCTCATAGGGGCTGATAAAGACATTATACGCGGTGGCGCTGATGGCCAGGATATTTCCGTTCGTATCATATATAGTGCCGCGCTTTGCCGTAACGGTTGTCTCTCTCGTCTGCTGCTCGACGGCCATGCGCTCGTAGTACTCATGGTTGGTCACCATTACGTTATACAATTTTACACCCAAAACAATAAAAGCAAGTATGCCGCACACCACCATAAGGAAAAGTGTACGGCCAAGCAGTATCTTATTGGGACGCCGGTCTGGGTTTTTTATACCATTTTTCGCCATTGCCGTCTGCCGATCCTCCAGAAAAATACTGGCCTATTCCCTGTTCTTAATAATCAATATTCTGCCGCCTAACTGAAATATTCCGAAAATGAAGTCACAGCCATTTTTATCGATTCAGTCAAGGCATTGAACACTCCGACCTTTTCATTCAACACCACGGCCTTATCGGCGGTAGTCACATATATTGTTGTCGTCTGATTATTTGACAGCTTGACCATGCCCAGCTCTTTTGTGGCGTAGCGTTCCACCTCCGTTAAATTGAAGGCATTTTCATACTGTACCAGCAGCTCGCTCTCGTCCTCCTTGAGCTGGCTTATCTGACTTTCCAGCACGGCTGTCTGGCTGGACAGCGCTGTTAAATGAACATGAGCCATGAGGATAAGTACAACAAGCACAGCCACTATGATCATACTGACTATCATAAAGGCGGAAACGGAACGGGCGTCTGCCTCCTGCTTCCTGGCGGCGGACTTCCGCCTATGGCGGATTGTCGGAGCTGTTCTCTCCCTTTCCGGGAAGCCTTCCCGCCCCGGTATTGCCGTGCCCCAGTTCAGGCCGCCGGCATCATAGGTCTCGTCTCCGTATATATCCTTTGTCGCGTATTCTACTGTCGCTGCATTTAAAGCCATTTATATCCCCCTCAGATCCGCTCAGCTACTCTGAGTCTGGCGCTTCTCGCTCTCGGGTTATTCTCTATTTCATCTTTGCCCGGTACAATGGGCTTCTTTGTTATCGTTCTCATAGTCTGCACAAAGCCGCATGCGCAAACAGGCATTCCCGGCGGACATGTGCATCCGTTCTCCCTGGCCCTGATGGCGTTTTTCACCAATCTGTCCTCAAGGGAGTGGAAGCTTATCACCGCAAGTCTCCCGCCGGAGTTCAGCCGGTCAGGGGCCGCCTGCAGCATTCTCTCCAGGGCGCCCAGCTCATCATTCACCGCGATCCTTATAGCCTGAAAGCTCCTTTTGGCCGGGTGCTGCTTCTCTCTCAAAGCGGATGCCGGCATGGCGGCTCTGATTATATCCACCAGTCTGCCGGCGGTGACGACAGGGGCCTTTGCCCGCTCGCGGACAATCGCCGCCGCTATTCTTCCGGAATACCGCTCCTCGCCGTATTCCCACAGTATTCTTTTGATCTCGGCCTCGGGCCAGGTGTTGACCAGCGCCTCGGCGGTCAAAGGGGCTTCTCTGTCCATTCTCATATCAAGCGGAGCCGCGCTGCAGCTATACGAAAAGCCCCTCTCCGAGTCATCGAGTTGAGGGGAAGACACGCCCAAATCAAATAGCATTCCGTCTGCTTTCTCCACGCCGAGATCGTCCATTATATCAGAAAGATCGCAGAAATTGCCTTTTACAGTTTTCACCGCTTTGCCGAGCCCTGAAAACAGTTGTTTTGCGGCGTCTATCGCCGCGCTGTCACGGTCTATCGCTATCAGCATGCCCGTGTCCAGTCTCTTTGCTATTTCTATGGAGTGGCCTCCCCTGCCGAGAGTACCGTCTATATAAATCCCGTCCGGTTTGATGTTCAAGCCCTCAATGCACTCTCGCAGCAAAACCGGAATGTGCTTATCAGCCATTAAAAGTCAAGCTCCATAAACACATCTGCAATATTTTCCGGAGTGGTCTCTTCAACGTCGATCGCATTCCACGTATCGGTATCCCAGAACTCCGCGCAGTCGCCGTTGCCTACGATAGTGACGTCCCGCTCCAGCTTTGCGAAGCTGCGCAGGTGCTGCGGCAGCAAAACTCTGCCCTGGGCGTCTATCTCACAGCGGGCCGCATGGGCAAACAGAGGTCTCATTTTCTTCTGCTTGACCTGGGGCAACGCCCTTATACGCTCTCTGAGCCCGTTCCATGACTCCTGGGAATAGGCGCTCAGGCACTGCTCGGTTGAAAGGGTAATATAAAATGTGTCGCCCAACTCAGAGCGTATACGTGAGGGTATAGAGATACGGCCCTTGGCGTCAAGGACATGATTATAAAGGCCTTCCATCTCTTTCACTCCCCACTTTGATGATTTTCTTAGGATTTTATACCCTTTTATCCCACTTAGTGTTTTTATTATAGATGAATGATGGGGATAATGCAAGAGAAAATTTTGTAAGATTCATGAAATATGGGCCTTAGAGCGCCCAAAATCCTCGACAATTTTTAACAAAAATTTTAAAAATTTTTGTGCAATTTAACATACCCTATATATTGTGGCAAAAGAAAAAAGCGCCACCTACATATAGTAGATGGCGCCACATGCGCAAAATGGGGGTAAAAATAGTTTTTTCAGGCTTATTCCTCTTCTATCTGGAGCACTGAGGGGTTCTTCATCACGCTTGCAGATGCGCTGCGAAAGCGGCTGCGGGACTGGCGAACCTCGCCCAGAGCGGCGGAAATAGCCTCCTCGGTACGGCGCAGGGTATCGTCGGCGTAGTCGTTGGCGACCTTGCGGAGCTCGGCTGATTTCGCCTCAGCTGCGGACACCAGGCTGGCGCTTCTCTGCTTTGCCATTCTCACGACTTCCTGCTCGTCGACCATCTGCTTGGCCCTCTCCTCCGCCACCTTGCGGATTTGCTCGGCCTCTCTCTTGGCGTTGGCAATAAACTCCCCTCTGGCGCTGGTAAGGCGCTGTGCCTCTGAGAGCTCGGACGGGAATCTGTTTTTGATCTCATCCAGCAGATCCAGAACCTTGTCCCTTTCAATGACACATTTTTCGTTGACAAGCGGCACGCCCCATGCATCGGAGATCATAGTGTAGAGCATGTCCAGTAATTCCTGTACGGTCTTCTCCTCGTTCATCTCTATTTTCCTCCTGAAATCTTTTCTGCAGTTTTTCTTTTTATATCGTCTATTATTTCACGGGGCGCAAACATTGAAAGATCAGCGCCGTATCTCGCCATTTCCTTAACTACCGTGGAGCTCAGATAATCATATTTACCCTCGGCCCGGAGGAAAAACGTCTCGATATTGCAATCGAGCACATGGTTTATCGATGCCTGCTGAAATTCCACTTCAAAATCAGACATTGCGCGCACGCCCTTAACTATGGCTGTGGCCCCGCGCTTTTTGGCGTATTCCACGGTCAACTCACTGGAGCACTCGACTTCAACATTCGGGAAGTGTCCTACAACCTTCTTGATAAGCTCCACCCTCTCCTCTGCGGAGAACAGGGGCTCTTTTTTGGAATTAACCAAAATGCATACATAAACCTTGTCAAAATGCTTTGAGACTCTCTTGATAATGTTCAGGTGTCCTAATGTAATGGGGTCAAAGCTTCCGGGATAAACTGCAACACTCATTTTCTTACGGGCCCTTTCAGGTCAATTAGTTATTATTTCTGATAAACATGCTTATCTTGATTTTTCCGTATCGGTATTCTCTCTTTTTGAAAGCGCCCGAATCGGGCTCGGTCAGGGTCTTATCAGACCTGCTTTCGCAGACTATTATACCATCATCTGCTAAAATGTCAAACGATATTGCAAGAGAAAGAGCTTTTTCGAGAATATCCCCGTCATAAGGCGGATCCATGACGACTATATCGAATTTTTCTCCGCAGCCTATCCACTGCAGGGAATCAGTGCAAAAAAGCCTTGCCCTGTCCGAAAATCCGGCCGTCTCGAGATTCCGCTGCACAATATTCAGCGCCTTGCGCGACCTGTCTAAAAAAACGGCCTTCTCCGCCCCACGGCTCAGGGCCTCAATGCCCAGCTGGCCCGTGCCCGCGAACATGTCCAGAACGGACGCGCCCTCTATATCGAACTGTATAATATTGAAGATCGACTCCTTGACATTGTCGGTCGTGGGTCGGATGTCCATACCCTCGGGCTCTGACAGTCTCCTGCCCTTTGCTGTTCCGGCTATAACTCTCATCTGTCCCCTCCGTGAAAATGGGCATATACCGCCTCAGCCGCGTCCCTCGGGAGCAGCTTTCTCAGCTCCTCCGGCTCCGCCTGTCTGACGGCTTTAAGGCTGCCGAAATGCTTTATGAGCATTTCCCGCCTTTTTTTCCCTATTCCCTTTATATCCTCCAGTTCCGAGCGCATCCCGCTCTTGCCTCTGAGCTTTCTGTGGTATTCAACGGCGAAGCGGTGGGCCTCCTCCTGTATGGTGCCCACAAGGGCAAAGGCAGAGGGCATGGCGGCTATACCTATCTCCTCGCCGTCCGCCGTCACCAGAGCCCTCGTGCGGTGCCGGTCGTCCTTGACCATACCGAATACGGGCACGTCCACGCCGGCCTCTCTGACTGCCCTGAGCGCGGAGCCGGCCTGCCCGGCCCCTCCGTCGATAAGAAAGATATCCGGCAGGGGCGCGAACTTCTCATCCCC
>JAFRAF010000171.1 GCA_017405545.1 Oscillospiraceae bacterium
CTTATGTCCAGAAGGAGGTGCAAAAGATGGCAAAAACCACAGCCAACTACGAAGTGATGTACATCATCAATCCCGCCGTCGGCGAGGAAGGTACCGCCGCTATCGTAGAAAAGTTCAAGACTCTCATTGAGGCTCACGGAACTATCAATGAGATCGATGAGTGGGGCAAGCGCAAGCTGGCTTATCTCATCAACGACAAGCCCGAAGGCTATTACGTACTCGTGAAGTTCACATCCGCTCCGGCTTTCCCCGCCGAGCTGGACCGTGTTCTTAAGATCACTGACGGCGTGATGCGTTCCCTTATCACCGTCTACGGCGAATAAGGAGGAAAAATGCTTAATCACATCGTTTTGATGGGCCGTCTGACCCGTGATCCCGAGCTGCGCTATACTCAGAACAACATCCCGGTGGCAAGCTTCACGCTTGCCGTTGACAGAGACTTCGGCTCCAGAGACGGCGGCGAGAAGCAGACCGATTTTATCGATTGCGTCGCGTGGCGCAGCACCGCAGAGTTCGTCTCCAAATGGTTTGCCAAGGGCCGTATGGCCGTTGTATCCGGCAGACTTCAGACAAGAAAGTACACCGACCGCGAGGGAAACAACAGAACCGCCTTTGAGGTCGTTGTCGACAACATGTACTTCGGAGAGAGCAAGCGCGACAACGCCGGACAGGGCTCATATTCACAGCCCTACTCACAGGCGGAGCCTTACAGCCCCGCTCCCATGCAGGACAGCTACACCGCCCCCGTCAAGCCCTCGGACTTCCAGGTCCAGGATGATGACGACGGCGATCTGCCCTTTTGATTAATTACATCATTGAATGGAGGTTATTGCTTTGGCTAACGATAGAGACAACAGAAACCGCAGCCGCAAGCGCCGCAAGGTTTGTCAGTTCTGTGTTGACAAGTGCCAGCACATCGATTATAAGGACACCGCTAAGCTCCGCAGATACATGTCAGAGCGCAGCAAGATCCTTCCCCGCAGAACCACCGGTACCTGCGCAATGCATCAGCGTCAGCTGACCATTGCCATCAAGCAGGCCCGTCAGGTCGCTCTGCTCCCCTACGTTTCCGAATAAAAGCATAAACCGGGGTCGTCCGCACGGCCCCGGCTTTTTTTACATTTTTTTCAATACATATTTTCTGCGCTTCTTCCGAAACTAATCGTAAAACCGCATGGGTCGACGTTTTATTATCCGTGCTGACAGAGTTCGACGCTGAGCTGTGTCACACCCATGCCATAATAAAGCATGTTGAACGGTCACAGCGTATATATGCCGATGACCTTGAGCGAAGGAGCGATGCATATGTCTGAAAATAAAAGAACCGCCGTATCTGTGGCCCTGATAATGGCAATATTTATCACAGCGATACTCTTCGCCCAGGCTGTGGACGCCGCCGCGTACAAAAAGGGCTCAAGCGGAAACACCGTCGCCCAGATACAGCAGAAGCTCTCTGACCTGGGCTATTACAAGGGCTCCATTGACGGAATATACGGCAGCATGACGGAAAAAGCCGTGCGAAACTACCAGAGCGCCAAGGGCCTGACAGTGGACGGCATCGCCGGCAACAACACCTTAAAGTCACTGGGGATAAAGGTCCAGGACTCCTCCTCGTATACAAATGACGTAAACCTCCTGGCAAGGCTCATATCCGCGGAGGCCAGGGGCGAGCCCTACAGCGGTCAGGTCGCCGTGGGCGCCGTGGTGCTGAATCGGACAAAGCACCCCTCATTCCCCAGCACCATATCCGGTGTGATTTATCAGACCGGCGCTTTCAGCTGTCTTCAGGACGGGCAGTTCTACCAGCCCGTGGCTGATTCCGCATACAAGGCCGCCAAAGACGCGCTGAACGGATGGGACCCCTCGGGCGGCGCGATATACTACTTTAACCCAAACACGGCCACCAACGGCTGGATATGGTCAAGGCCGCTGATCGTGACTATAGGAAAACACAGATTCTGCGCCTAATAGCCTCATTTACAAAAATAAAACTATCTTTTTTTCTCTTTTTATTTAATTTGATTGTTGAAAAAAAGAGCATCTGAAAGTATAATTAAAAAAAACACGGAGGAGCTCGAAATGTCAGTTCATTATTACAACTTAAATGCTGCATACGGGCTCTTTATTTCCTAATTTACCGGTTGTACCGGTATTTTTTTTGCCCTGAACCAACACTCTGTTATGGAGGTATCTGTCTGTGAGACACCTTATCGATATAAACGACGTCTCCGTGGAATGGTGGAACGAGCTCTACTCCGTCTGCCGGGACATAATAGCCCATCCCGAGGATTACAAGGAATCCTGCCGCGGCAATGTGATGGCCTCCCTGTTCTTTGAGCCCAGCACCAGGACAAGCTTCTCCTTCCAGACCGCCATGATGCGTCTGGGCGGCTCGGTGTTCGGCTTTTCCGACCCCAACGCGAGCTCCAGAGCAAAGGGCGAATCCCTTGCAGACACAATCAGGATGGTGGCCTCATACGCGGATACCATCGTCATGCGAAATCCCCGTGAGGGCGCGGCAAAGGCGGCGTCGATGTTCTCGGAGGTCCCTCTCATAAACGCGGGAGACGGCGGGCATATGCATCCCACCCAGACGCTGACCGACCTCACAACCATAATGGAGAAACGGGGCAAAATAGAAAATTTAAATGTGGGCCTGTGCGGTGACCTTAAAAACGGCCGAACGGTGCACTCTCTTGCCACCGCCCTCTCCAAGTTCCCGAAAATCAGCTTCTATCTGATCTCTCCCCGCGACCTGGCTATGCCGGACTACATGCTGAGCTTTTTAAAGTCCAGAGGTCAGAATTACATAGAAGTCACCAGCCTTGAATCAACTATCCCGCAGTTAGATGTCCTTTACATGACTCGCATCCAAAAGGAGCGATTCATCGACCCCCTCGAATACGAGAAGGTCAAGGGCGTCTACATACTCACACGTAACAAGTTGGAGCGTGCCCGCAAGGACATGCTGGTGATGCACCCTCTGCCAAGGGTGGACGAGATAGCCGTTGACGTGGACGAGGATCCGAGGGCTGTGTACTTTGAGCAGGCCCGTTACGGCATGTTTATCCGTATGGCCCTGCTGCTCAAGTTCTGCCACGAAAAGCGCATTCCCCCTCCTCCGGTCGAGATAGGCAGTTCATCGCTGTGCAATAACCCCAACTGCATCACAAATCACGAGAGCTTCCTGCCGCCGCTCACACATATGACCGACATGGGCGAGGTGTGCTCGTATTGTGACAAGCGAATAATCAAACGTTGAGAAAAGCGGATATCCGCGCTTATCCCTCCGTTGTTTAAATAACCTTTATATTGGTGCGGGCCGAAAAATGAAAGTTGACAATACGGCCGGTTTTCATATATATTATTGCTATCTAAAGAGAGTATAAGGCCGTATTCAGGAGCAGGATATATGGACGAACTGAAATCTGTTTTCGCGAGCAATCTGATAAAGCTGCGTACCGCGTCCGGTATGACACAGGCGGAGCTCGGCGAAAAGATAAACTACTCGGATAAAAGCATATCAAAATGGGAACGGGCGGAAGCTCTGCCAGACGCGTTCAATCTCAAGAAGCTCGCCGAGATTTTCAACACCACCGTCGACGCGCTGTTATCCGAGGAGCCGACAATTTTGATGATATGCAGAATAAGGAGCCCGGCTATTCAAGGAAGGCAGTTTTACTCGTCTCCTTATCCGGGCTTTGGACAGTTGCTGTGCTGGTGTTTGTCATATGCTGGCTGGTGATAGGTCCGAAGTATATAATCCTGGCCTTTGCTGTTCCCGCCTCTCTGATACTGCTGCTCATATTCAACTCCATCTGGAATCACGGACTGAGAAACTACTGGTTTGTCGCCACACTCATTCCGGTGTCCGTGGGGATACTGTATCTTATTTTTTTGTCTCATAATCCATGGCAGATATTTCTCATAATTATTCCGGCGGAATTTGTCGCATATTTCAGTTTCAGAATAGGAAAAAGGCACAAATAAGGCGACTCTACTATCAGTAGAGTCGTTTTTTAATC
>JAFRAF010000172.1 GCA_017405545.1 Oscillospiraceae bacterium
CCGGCCCTACAAGCGTTTCGCCCTCATCGCGGGCTACAACGAGATCGGCGAGAGTTTGGAGGACACCCTGCGGCGGGAGGTCCGGGAGGAAGTGGGGCTTTCCGTCGCCAACTTCCGCTACTACAAAAGCCAGCCCTGGCCCTTTACCGACACCCTGCTCATGGGCTTTTACTGCGACGTGGAGGGCGAGCGCGAGGCTCATCCCGACGGGCAGGAGCTGGCGGAGGCCCGCTGGTTCAAACGTGCCGGGCTGCCCGCCGACGACCGCCAGTCCGTCAGCCTGACCCAGGAGATGATCGAGGTCTTCCGCAGAGGCGAAGAGCCGCGGTAGCCGCGCTCATTTTATGCAAAACATGAAAACGCGTGCAAAACCGCCGGGTTGACCGGCGGTTTTATTATGGCTTATTATACTTGCGGAGCGTATGCATATCACAAACGATTATTTACGCAAAGGCCTTTACTCAGTATGCGACTTCGAAAAGGCAATAGGTAATAACTCCACAACTCTGGCAGTAATAAGTGTCTGTCACTGGGGAATCGGCGCTGACGCCCGTCATTTGGATCGTCGGTCCGCAGACGTGGCAGCTTTTACAGACAGGATAGTAAGTGACCATGAAAGCCTGTCCCTGCGACATGGGTACGACATTTGTCACCTCCGCATTTTGCCATTGAACATTAGTGTTCGAGGCTTGCGTATACCACGTGTCAGCCTTTATGTCTGATTTAGATGTAGTATTATTGATGTCTGCATCATTATCGGAGATAGAACTCACCAAATCCGATT
The DNA here is from genome assembly GCA_017405545.1 of Oscillospiraceae bacterium. Classification (GTDB taxonomy): domain Bacteria; phylum Bacillota; class Clostridia; order Oscillospirales; family Oscillospiraceae; genus RGIG2311. The sequence goes on from JAFRAF010000172.1 coordinate 785, forward strand.
GATATGTTTCTAAATAAGGGTTATGGCTGATATTAAGATTTGTTACGTCTGTTATATTGTTACCGTAGCAAATCAGCGTCCTTAACTCCCCGCAATGGCTGAGATCAAGTTCCGTCAATTGATTGTCATGGCAATCTAAATATTCCAGGTACTTAACAAATTCAAAATCCAATTGCATAATCTTATTATCCGCACACTCAAGGTGGCGTAAACCTTGAGCGAGAGCCCCAAACGGCTCTAATTCCGACAACTGATTATGGTTGCAGCTCAACCATTCGAGCTTAAGTATTTTCAAATCCAGTTCTTCCAGCTGATTACCGTCACACACTAATTTTTTCAGGCAGTGAAAATAATTGATTCCTGTTAAATCACTGATATTACGGTAGCTTACGTCCATTTCCTCAACGCCGAGCCATTCTTTTTTAGTAAGAATGGCATCCGCCCCATAATCTGTCGACAATAAGTATTGCCTGAAATTATCATCCGGAAAGTTCTCTGCATTTATTTTCACCCTTCTATCGACGTTATCGCATCCTGATAATACAGTACACAGTAAAGCTAAACTTACAACAATAACGATCAACTTCTTCATGGTATCACCATCCCATATTTGGTATTTTCACGCCGCTTACGGCTAATAAGCCTTCTCGCATGCAGACAGTCGCAACGTAAAATAATAATAGCCGTTATCCAAACCAGTAATGCGGCACATGAAAACATTACTACTAAAGACATTATATCCATATATACGACTTGTGTCAATAGCATAACGCTATTCATACAAGGTTTATGGACCGTGGCAATCCCCATATAATAACAGAAAAGCCAAAGGGGTGACACGGTTGAAGCCGGAATACAAGCCGCTGTACGAAAAGTTCGGCCTGAACGTGGTCTATTACCGCAAACGCAAAAAATATACCCAGCTGCAACTGGCGGAGCTGGCGGACATTGACCGCAGCCACATCAGCGCCATTGAGCTGGGCAACGTGGGCGTATCCTTCGACGTCATCTTCAAGCTGTGCGAGGTGCTGGAGGTAACGCCGAAGGAGCTGTTCGATTTTCGGGACTGACAGAAACGTGTTGATATATCCTGCGAGATGAAGCAAAAACCGCCGGCGTTTACCGGCGGTTTTATAATGTCTGTTTTTCTTTTGTTCTCTATTTCAAAGCCTTTTCCAGCAGCTCCCGCACCCGCGCGGCGTTGGCCTGGCCGTGGGTAGCCTTCATCACCTGGCCCACCAGGAAGCCGATGGAGGCCTTTTTGCCGCCCTTGTAATCGGCTACCGGCTTGGGGTTGGCCGCGATCACCTGATCCACGGCGGCCTGCAGGGCCGAGGTATCGGAGATCTGGGCGAAGCCCCGCTCCTTGATGATATCCGCCGCCTTTTTGTCCGTGCCGAACAGGTCCTCCAGCACGGTGCGGGCGCTGTTGAGGTTGATGGCCTTGCTCTCCACCTGACCCAGCAGATAGGCGAACTGATCCGCGTCAACCGGCACTTCCTCGAATTCCGCGCCGCTTTCGTTGAGCAGGCGGGAGATATCGCCCAGCAGCCAGTGGCTGACGGTCAGCGGGTCGCAGCCCAACTCCTGCGCCCGGTCGAAGAAGCGGGAAAGATAGGGCTCGGACACGATCTGCTCCGTTTCCTTTTCGCCGATGCCCAAAGCCAGCAGACGGGCCTTTTTCACCTCCGGCAGCTCCGGCATATCGCCGCTGATGGCGGCCAGCCACTCGTCGTCGATGACCACGGGCACCAGATCGGGCTCGGGGAAATAGCGGTA
>JAFRAF010000173.1 GCA_017405545.1 Oscillospiraceae bacterium
CTACGCCTCACGGGCAAAGGCCGCGGGCCTGGACGGTGTCGTCTGCTCCCCTCTTGAAGCAGCATCAGTGCATAACGCCTGCGGCAGTAGCTTTCTCACCGTGACGCCCGGCATAAGGTTTGCCGACAGCGACGTGGGCGACCAGGCGAGAGTCATGACCCCCGCGAAGGCTAAAGAAGCCGGAAGCGATTTTATAGTCGTGGGCAGACCCATAACGAAGGCCCCCGACCCTCTGGCAGCCTACGAGCGCTGCGTAAATGAGTTTTGTAAATAACTATTTGGAGGTAAGAGATTATGTACATGCGTGAACTTTCCGACAAGGATATCGCCAACCTGCTCTTAAACGCCGGAACGGTATTTATCCGCCCCGACGAGCCCTTCACCTGGGCCAGCGGCATAAAGAGCCCCATTTACTGCGACAACAGGCTCATCCTCTCCGACATCAAGACCCGCGGCCTCATTGAGACTGCCCTTATCAGAGCCATAGTCACCTACGTCCCCGGCTATGACTGCCTCATGGGCACCGCCACCGCCGGCATCCCCCACGCCGCCATCATCTCCCACATCGTGATTGCCCCCATGGGCTACGTCCGGCCCGGCGCCAAGGATCACGGCCGTGAAAATCAGATCGAGGGCCAGATACACTCCGGCGACAGAGTCGTCGTAATAGAGGACCTCATCTCCACCGGCGGAAGCGTACTGGCCGCCGTGGAAGCTCTGAGAGAGGCCGGCGCCACGGTCCTGGGCGTTGCCGCCATATTCAACTACAACTTAAAGGAGAGCGCGGAGAAATTCGAAAAGGCCGACATAAAGGTCGTGTCCCTCTCCAATTTCGACGCCGCGGTGGACGTTGCGGTCAACGCCGGTCTCATCTCTCCGGAGGATAAGGAGAGACTTCTCCGCTTCCGCGATAATCCGAGAGATGAGAGCTGGATGAAAGCCTGAGCATGAGAAGCGTCCTTAACATCACCGACCTTACGTCGGATGAGATCGACTCTCTTATCGAGACCGCCGGTGATATCATAGAAAGGCCGGAGGCCTATTCCCGCCTCTGCCAGGGCAAGAAGCTGGCTACGCTGTTCTTTGAGCCCTCCACCCGCACCCGCCTGTCCTTTGAGGCGGCCATGTACGAATTGGGCGGCCACGTCATCGGCTTTTCCGAGGCCCAGTCCAGCTCATCTGCCAAGGGCGAGAGCGTGGCGGACACTGTGCGCACCGTCTCCTGCTATGTGGACATCATCGCCATGCGCCACCCCAAGGAGGGCGCGCCTTTAGTCGCTGCCGGGGCTGCCACCGTGCCGGTCATAAACGCAGGAGACGGCGGCCACAACCACCCCACCCAGACTTTGGCAGACCTTTGCACAATAACACGGGAAAAGGGCGGCTTTGACGGCCTCACCGTAGGCATGTGCGGAGATTTGCAGTTCGGCAGAACGGTACACAGCCTCATATCGGCCCTTGTGCGCTACAAGAACATCCGCTTCGTTCTCATATCCCCCGACGAGCTGCGGCTGCCGGACTATGTGAGAGAGGGCATTTTGGAGAAAAACGGCTGCCGCTACACCGAGACGGGAGACCTGCTCTCCGTCATGCCGGAGCTGGACGTGCTGTACATGACACGAGTGCAGAGAGAGCGGAACTTCAACGAGGCTGACTATATTAGACTGAAGGACAGCTACATCCTCACGCCGGACAAGCTTGAGACAGCCAAAAAGGACATGATTGTCATGCACCCCCTGCCCAGGGTCAACGAGATCTCCGTGAAAGTCGACGATGACCCCAGGGCGTGCTATTTCAAGCAGGTGCTATACGGCAAATACATGCGCATGGCCCTTATGCTCATGCTGCTGGGTATTAAACAGGGGGCGGCGGAATGAAGATAAACTCCATTCGCAACGGCATCGTCATCGACCACATTCAGGCGGGCAGGAGCCTGGAGGTCTATCACCTCCTGGAGCTGGACAAGCTGGACTGCAGCGTCGCTATCATCCAGCGGGTGAAAAGCTCCAAGATGGGGCAAAAAGACATTATAAAGATAGACAAAAATCTGAATGTGAACCTTGACGTCTTAGGTTACATCGACCCCGGCATCACCGTAAACTACATTAAAGACGGCCTGCGCATCCAGAAGCTCCACCTGGAGCTGCCGGACGAACTGACGGACGTCATTTTCTGCAAAAAC
>JAFRAF010000018.1 GCA_017405545.1 Oscillospiraceae bacterium
AAGGCCAAGGCCCTTCTGACTGAGGCCGGATATCCCAACGGATTCAGCTTCAAAATCACAGTAGCCTCTGTATATCCCCAGCACGTTCAGACCGCGGAGATCATCTCCGAGCAGCTTAAGGCTGTGGGCGTAAACGCGAAGATAGAGCCTGTTGAGTGGGCCACCTGGCTCTCGGAGACCTATACCAACAGGAAATACGACGCGACCGTGGTAGGCGTTGACGCCTCCGCCCTCACCGCCCGGGCAATGCTCGACAGATACGTATCCACCGCGTCCAACAACTTCATGAATTACAATAATGCCGAGTTCGACAGCACCTTCCAGGAGGCCATGCTCAGCACCGACGAGAACACTCAGACCGAGCTGTACAAGAAGTGCCTGACCATCCTGTCCGAGGACGCCGCCAATGTATTCATTCAGGACCTCTGTGAAAACGTGGCGATGGCTTCCGACATTCAGGGCTATGAGTTCTACCCTGTATACATTCTGGACTTCTCCAATGTGTACCGCACCGGCAAGTAATTCGTAAAAAGCCGCACCCAAAAAGAGAAAGGAGGGCGGGGAATGAAATACTTCATCAAAAAAACCATCACTCTCATTATTACATTGTTCATCGTTTCATTCCTCGCCTTCTTCGCGTTCACCATCATCCCCGCAGACCCCACCGCCGCCCTGCTGGGCACAGAGGCAAGTCCCGAGAGGATAGCCGCCCTGAGAGAGGCGCTGGGCCTGAACGATCCGTTTTTCGTGCGCTATTTCAACTGGCTCAAGGCCTTTATCACAGGCAACATGGGCACATCCTACAGCTACTTTATCCCTGTCAGAAGGCTGATAGGCGACAAAATACTCATCACCGCCACCATGTCCCTCATGGCAGCGGTACTGATAATCATCTGCTCCGTCCCTCTGGGCATATGGCAGGCCAAAAACGCCGGCTTCCTTCCGGACAGCATCGTCACAGTCATAAATCAGATAGTCATGGCCGTCCCGCCTTTTTTCCTGGGAATAATAATGTGCTATGTCTTCGGCCTGATATTGAGGCTGTTCACCCCGGGCTACTTTGTCTCGTACACCGTAAGTCCGGCGGCATTCTTTAACTATCTGATCTTCCCCGCGATAGCCATCGCTCTGCCGCGCATAGCGATGACCTCCAAAATGCTGCGCGGCTCTATCATCAACGAGCTGGACGAGGACTATGTGCGCACCGCCCGCAGCCGCGGCAACGGCACCACCGCCATCCTGTACGGACATGTACTTCGGAACGCCCTTGTCCCGGTCATAACCTTTATCGGCATGACCATAGCGGACATTGTGGCCAGCAGCATAATAATAGAACAGGTATTCTCCATCCCCGGGATGGGTCAGCTCCTGCTCATATCCATATCAACTCGAGATTACCCCGTGGTACTGGCGATAGTCGTGATAATCGCCTTTATCGTGGTGTTCATAAACTATCTGGTAGATATCCTATACCAGTTCATCGACCCCCGGGTCACGTTATAGGGGGTGTGGGCTATGTCTTACGCTAAACACAACTGGTATATGATATTCGGCGCGGTCATCACCTTCGTCATGGTGCTTCTGATCGTCGTCGGATACTTCTGGACCCCCTACAGCCCCACCGCGATCTGCGCGGCGGAGCGCTTTGACGGGCCCTCCTTTGCGCATCTTTTCGGCACTGACAATCTGGGCAGAGATATATTCAGCCGTGTCCTTGACGGCGCCGGAACAACTCTGTTCATATCCGTCAGCACCGTTTTGATCGGCCTTATCACCGGAATACTTATCGGCGGACTCACTGGCTACTTCGGCGGCTGGATCGACGAGGTGGTCATGCGTATGAACGACTCCCTCACCGCATTTCCCAGCATGCTTCTGGCCCTTGTCATCATCGGCATACTGGGCCCCGGCACATACAATGTAATCATCGCGCTGGGTATAATGTTCATACCGAGCTTTGCCAGGATGGTGCGCAGTGAATTTGTGCGCTGTAAAAACCTGGACTATGTCAAGAGCGCGCGGCTGATGAGGGCTGGGCCGCTCAGGATCATATTCCTGCACATTCTGCCCAACACCCGCTCTACCCTGCTGTCAGCCGTGGCAATCGGCTTCAACAACGCCGTGCTGGCAGAGGCGGGACTGAGCTACCTGGGCATCGGCGTTATGCCCCCTCAGGCGAGCCTTGGCAGGATGCTTTCAGAATCCCAGTCGTATCTGTTCTCAGCGCCCTGGTATTCCATTTCTACCGGCTTCACCATTATCCTTTTGATACTGGGTTTCACCCTGCTGGGTGAGGGAATTCGTCAACAGGCAGGTGTCGACTAATGCTGGATGTAAAAGATTTGGTGGTATGCTTTCGCTCCAAAGAGGGAATACACGAGGTAGTGCACGGTATATCCTTCAGCATGGAAGATGGCGAGATACTCGGACTCGTGGGCGAATCCGGCTCCGGCAAGACCCAGACCGTTCTGGCAATAGCCGGGCTCTCACCCATAAACGCCGTCATCGGCGGCACAATAACCTTAAACGGACAGGAGCTCTCCCTCCTGTCCAGGCACGAGATGCGCACCGTACAGGGCCGGGATATCAGCATGGTATTTCAGGAGCCCATGACATCCCTCAACCCCACCATGCGCATCGGCAGACAGGTGGAGGAAGCCCTGCGTATTCACACCAAGCTCAGCCCCGAGGAGCGCAAGGCAAAGGCCCTGCAGACCCTTGCGGACGTGGAGCTCCCCAACCCGGAGGCTGTGTACAATAAATATCCGCATGAGCTGTCCGGAGGCCAGCGGCAGAGGGTCATGATAGCCGCCGCGATCATATGCGACCCGAAGCTTCTCATCGCCGACGAGCCGACCACGGCCCTGGACGTGACCATACAGGCCCAGATACTCAAGCTGCTTAAAAAGCTCAACAAGACCATGCACATGTCGATACTGTTTATTTCCCACGATCTCGGCATAATACGCCGGCTCTGCGACAATGTTATGGTCCTCAAAAGCGGTGACATAGTTGAGCGCGGCAGTGTGGACCAGATATTCAACAATCCCACCGAGGAATACACAAAACGGCTTATCGCCGCCATACCGTCAAGGAAAAGGGGGATAACCACAGATGAGCACCGCAGTTACTACGAATACTTCGGATTCCTTGAATATGACGACTCCGACGACGAGCTCGAGGGCCCATTTTAATCCCGCCGAGGCCGTTGACGCCGGTCTTGATATGGCCGAGAGAGTTCCCCTGCTTGAAGTCAAACACCTGAATGTCAGCTACCGCAAAAGCGGTCTGGGCCGCAGAACCCTCCATCAGGTCCTACACGACGTGAGCTTTACCATAAACGAGGGTGAGATCATGGGCCTCGTGGGCGAATCCGGCTCC
>JAFRAF010000174.1 GCA_017405545.1 Oscillospiraceae bacterium
CCAAAACAGGCGTATCAGCAGATCTACAGTACACAACCTTGTAAAGAAGCATCTGTCGGAGGCGGGGCTTGACAGCAACAAATACTCGTCCCATAAGCTGCGGCATACCGCAGCGACGATGATGCTGCACAGCGGAGTTGATCTGAGAACCCTCCAGGAACTGCTTGGACACGAGCACTTGAATACTACGCAAATATATACCCATGTTGAAAATGACAATCTGCGGCTCGCCGCAGAGCTCTCTCCCCTGTCCGATTTCCATGTGGAGAGAGACAATGACGGCAGCGCGGATAAAGACAACCGGGATGAGAGCTGATTTTAGGTTTTTCATGCCCGAAAAATATTGTGATTGACTTTTATTTTTATCTTTGTTATACTTACTTAATTACATCATCAGCATATTATAATTATTCAAACAAATAAGGCGATTAGTGCCTAAAACAATAATTAATTCTCGGATTAACAATTAATTCCAACTTTTTTTTCATAGTCATTAGAGACACTTTTTATTTGATTTGGCGCAAATATGCAGTTTCAGAGGTATTTTAAATGCAATTTGACGAAAACAGCAATATGGATTTTATCAAAAGCAAAGCGGAACAGTTAAAGCGCAACAGCTCGATTTCGCTTAAGGATTATGTAAAGGGAGATATAAAGCGAGGCCTTAGAAATTCGGATGGAACGGGCGTTGTAGCCGGAATAACGAAAATATGCAACGTAAGAGGTTATTACATCCAGGATGGCGAAAAGCTGCCCATGGACGGTAAGCTCTTTTATCGCGGCATAAGCATGAGTGATCTTGTAAAGGGCTTTCTGGCCGAAAAGCGTTTCGGTTATGAGGAGACCGCGTATCTTCTTTTGTTCGGAGAACTCCCAAATGCCCAGCAGCTGAATGAGTTTAATTCTATCCTTTCGGAATACAGAGATCTGCCCACGCGTTTTTCTGAGGATATGATTCTCGCCGCACCCAGCAGAAACATAATGAACAAGCTGGCAAGATCCGTGCTGGCTCTCTATTCCTACGACCCGAACCCCGAGGCCTACGGCATTGAAAATGAGCTCAATAAAGCCTTGGGACTCATTGCCCGCTGCCCTGTCATAGTAGCTCACGCCTACGCCGCGAGACGACACTATTTTTATAATGACAGCTTGTATCTTCACCGTCCACAGGAGGGCCTGTCTCTTGCGGAAAACTTCCTGTATTCAATTCGCAGAGATAACTCCTTCACCGATGACGAGGCGAGACTTCTTGATCTTTGCCTGGTCGTACATGCTGAGCACGGCGGCGGTAATAACTCCGCGTTCTCTTGCCGAGTCCTCTCCTCTACCGGTACTGACATATATTCGTCCATTTCTGCCGCAGTCGGTTCACTGAAGGGATACAGACACGGCGGAGCCAATAAAAAGGTATCCGAGATGTACAGGTATATCAAGTCTGAGGTACGCGACTGGAAGGACGACGACGAGCTTGTCAGCTGCCTCAATCGCATTGTCAATAAGGAGACCGGGGACGGCTCCGGGCTCATTTACGGTATCGGACATGCCATATATACCCTGTCTGATCCCAGAGCCGTGGTGCTTAAGCAGGTTGCCAAATCCCTCGCCGCTAAAAAGGGCTATCTGGAGGAGTTTGAGCTCTATGAGTCTGTAGAGCGGCTTGGCCCTGCGGTGCTCAGGGAATTCAGAAACGAACCGGATAAGGCGCTGTGCGCAAATGTGGATATGTATTCCGGCCTTGTCTACCGCATGCTGGAGATTCCCGAGGAACTCTTTACTCCCCTGTTTGCCGTTGCGCGTATGGTAGGCTGGTGTGCGCACAGGATAGAAGAGGTCTATAACCCCAATAAGATCATCCGTCCGGCCTATAAGGTCATTGCGCCCATACACGATTACGTGCCCTTGGACGAGAGGATCTAAACCGGTGAATAATGTCACCCCGAAGAGATTTCTCCGGGGCGATATTATTTTGGCTTGTTTTTTTGTTATGTTCAGTATATAATATCCGCCGGGTGGACACATATTCCGGATACTGAAAATCAAATGATATGAGGATAATGAGATGATACTGGTTGTAGATGTTGGCAATACAAACGTTGTATTTGGCGCCTGTGAAGACGGTGCGGTATATTTTGCTTCAAGATTCTTGACTGATATCGCAAAGAGCAGTTCAGATTATCTTCTGGATATGAGGGCGGCGCTTGATGAGCATGAAATTGATATAGCGGGTATTGAGGGGGGGATAATCTCCTCAGTTGTACCCGCACTCATACCGGTTCTCAGCGAGGCTGTATTTGAAATCACCGGTAAAGAGCTGCTGGTTGTGAGTCCGGAAATGGAGCTCGGCTATACTATAAGGCTGGACGAGGGAGAGCGGCTTGCCGGGGACTTGATAGTTGACCATGCGGAGGCGATGGCGGAGTACGGCGCGCCTGTCATCATCGTGGATCTGGGCACGGCCACCACGATAACCGTTGTTGACAAGGACGGTGTATATCTGGGCGGCGCAATAACTGCTGGAATGAAGCTGGGGCTCAGGGCCCTCGGCAACGGCACGGCGCTGCTTCCGGATTTATCGGTTAACGACGCGCCTAAGAGTGTCATAGGCTCTAATACCATAGATGCGCTGAAGAGCGGCGCAATATACGGGGCAGCTTCCATGGTGGACGGAATGATCAGACGTATCGAGCGTGATTTGGGCTATAAATGCAAGGTAGTGGCCACTGGCGGTATCGCCAGGCACGTAGTTCCGCACTGCGAAGAAGAGATAGTGCTGGATAACGACCTTACCATGAAAGGTCTGATGCTTCTTTACGATATGAATAAATAAGTCCAAATAATCTGAAATAAAAAACACCATGCGGTAAATGAAAAAACGCTTACCGCATGGTGTTGCTTTTTATAAATCGGCGAAAAAAGCCTACTTCTTTGTGACAATGTTGTCCTTATCCTTGTAGATGCTGTTTTCAGGCACGACCCCACGGACACTGGAGGTGGGATAAATGTTGCTTTGTC
>JAFRAF010000019.1 GCA_017405545.1 Oscillospiraceae bacterium
AAAAATGAAAACAATTTTATAATTTGGTTGTCTGTTGACTCATTTGCTGGTATAATCAATACTGAGCATTTATTTGATAAAGGCGGATAAGTATGTCTGATCGTAGGTTTGTTCTGCCGGAACAGAACGCCGTTGTGATCGGCGCTGAGGCGGCCGAAAAGCTCCTGCAGAGCGGTGACGGAGACGCGGCGCTGTTATATATATACATAATTAAGAATAAAGGCGCCTTTTCCGCGGCGAGGGCGTCCGCCGAGCTTGGAAAGAGCACTGCCATGATCGAGATCAGCGCCGGGAAGCTGGCGGAAATGGGACTGCTGATAAGCGTGGACAGGATCATCGGAAGGGACTCTTCCGAGCTCACACAGGAGGAGCTTCAGGCGGCGGCGGAGAGCGACCCGGCCTTCCCCGCCCTTGTGCAGGAGAGCCAGAGCGCCATGGGCAGGCTGCTGTCCGGCGATGAGCTCAGGATACTGTACGGCCTTTACAGCGAGTCGGCCTTCCCGCCGGAGCTGATTGTGCTGCTGATAAAGTGGTGCATGGAGGAGTTTGAGCGCCGCAGGTCCGGGCGTATGCCGGGTCTGCGGTACATACAGCGGACAGCCGCCGAGTGGGAAAGACTGGGTATATACTCTGTCCGGTCTGCGGAGGAGTATATCGAACGCCAGCGCGCGCTGCGCTCGTCAATAGGCGAGGTGAAAAAGATACTCGGCATATCCGACAGGACATTGGCGGCCCCCGAGCGGGACTTCATAGTCCGCTGGATGGACATGGGCTTCGGCCCGGAGGCCATAGAGCTGGCATATAACAGGACAGTCCTCAATACAGGCAAGCTGGCCTGGCCCTATATGGACAGGATAATCTCAAAGTGGGCCGAAAAGGGCCTTTTGAGTGTTGACAGAATAAAGGCGGAGGACAGGAAGCTGCGCCCGAAGGAGCGGCCCGGAGACGGGCCGTCAAAGCCCCGGGAGCACAGCGTGACCGCCGCGGATATGGACAAGCTCCGACGCATGAGGGAGAAGATCAGGGGGTCAGAGAATGACGATTGACGGAAGACTTCTGCAGAGGGCCAAGGAGAGGCTGGACAGAGACAGGCTCCGCCGCGAGCGGGACTTTGACCGCCGGCTCACGGATATGTACGCCAAATATCCCGCCCTCATGGGGCTTGACAGAGAGATAAACGGCACCATGGCCGACGTGATACGCATAGCCCTCGAGAAGGGCGAGGACCCGGCGGCGGCGGTGATGGCCGTCAGGGACAGGAATCTGGAATTGAGGAGGCAGCGCGAGCGGCTGCTGGTGGACGAGGGATATCCGGCCGACTATCTGGACGAGAAGTACGCCTGTCCCCACTGCAGGGACACGGGCTACAGGGGCACAGAGCTCTGCGAATGCCTTATGTCCGCGTATAAGGATGAGCTCAAAAGGGAACTGGAGAGCTGTCCCGAGATGAAAAAGTACAGCTTCGAGGATTTCAGCCTGGACTGGTACTCCGACGAGGCGGACCCGGAGACGGGCCTGTCCCCCCGGGAGTGCATGGAGTCCGTATACAGGACCTGCGTGGACTACGCCCGCTTTTTCGGGGATGACTCCTTCAACCTGTTTTTCTGCGGGAACACGGGCCTGGGCAAGACCATGCTGTCCACCTGCATAGCCCGGGTGGTGGCCGAGAGCGGACACTCCGTGGTGTACGAGTCCAGCGGCTCGATGATGGCGCTGATGGAGGACGAGAAGTTCTCCAGAGAGCCCGATGAGGAGGAGGCGGGGCTTAAGGTGGAGCGCTGCTTTGACTGCGATCTGCTCATACTGGACGACCTTGGCACGGAGATGCTGACCTCCTTTGTCCAGAGTGCCCTGTACAATCTGATAAACACAAGGCTCATAAGAGGGAAGAAGACCATCATAAGCTCCAACCTTACGATAAGCGAGATGCGCAGGCGATACTCGCCCCAGACGGTGAGCCGGATACTGGGCGAATACAGGCTTGTGCCCTTTGTCGGAGGGGATATAAGGCTGAAAAAAACCGAATTGGAATGAGTAAAGTCTATACAGGCGAATGTATATCAGATTATGTAAAACTTTGTCGAATAATCTGAAAAAAGCCCGTTTAACGCCCAAAAACAGACAGGTTTTACACATTATCCACCGGTTTTTCCACATACCGTCCTATAATGACAGGGTTCAAAACTGAATAAAACCTTGTTTTTATATGCCCCGGGGTGTAGAATTCGGAGGTATCAGAATATGCTTAAGCGGGGAGCTGCGGCCCGGGCCATGGAGCCCGGACGACCCCAGGCATGAGCTTTTCATGGCCATAAAAGCGTGGAAGGATGTTCCGATTGGAAGAAGCGAAAAAGACCAACAACTATATCAAGGGCGCCTCTGTTCTGGCGGCGACCGTAGCCATAACAAAGGTCATAGGCGCCATATACAAGATACCGCTGTACAACCTTTTAGGCGACGAGGGTACGGCGCATTTTCAGGTGATATATGTCATATACAACCTGCTGCTGACCATATCCACGGCGGGTATTCCGGTGGCCCTCTCAAGACTCATATCCGAGTCCTTGGCTACAAAGCGATATAATCAGGCTGACAGATATTACAGGATGGGTTTTGTGACCTTCATCCTTGTGGGCATCGCCGGCATGCTCGTCATGCTGGTGCTGGCCCAGGACCTGGCGAATATGATGGGCGACTACGAGGTGGCCTTCGGCGTGAGATGCCTGGCCCCGGCGGTGCTCTTCGCCTGCTGTGTGTCCGTGTTCAGGGGTTATTCCCAGGGACACGGCAACATGATGCCCACGGCCATTTCCCAGATAATGGAGGTCAGCTGCAAGCTTGTGTTCGGCCTGACCATCGCCTGGATACTGGTGAAGAGCGGCTACGGCTCCGCCACTGTGGCGGCTGGGGCCATAGTGGGTGTGACCATAGGCCTGGGGCTTGCCATCCCGGTGCTGTATCTGTACATCAGAAACATGAAAAAAAAGCGCCTGCCCGTAGGGGAGCGGACGGATGTGCCGGATCCCAGACTGGACACGGTAAAGCGCATACTGTCCATCGGCATACCCATAATGATAGGGTCCTCCATACTGAATATCATCACCCTGATAGACACCAAGCTGGTGCTGTACAGGCTGCAGACCGGCGCTGGCTTCAGCTATCTGGACGCCAAGGTGCTGTACGGCGTGTATTCGAAGGCCCTGACCCTTTTCAATCTGCCCAACGCCTTCATAACCCCCATTGCCGTGAGCGTGGTGCCCTTCATATCCGCGGCCCTCGCCACTAAGGACCTGCGGGGGGCCAGAGACGTGATGGAGTCGTCCATGAAGCTCACGAACCTCTTCTCCCTGCCATGCGCGGTGGGACTGATGGTGCTGGCTTTCCCGATTTTCAACGTGCTCTATCCCTCGTCCGACAAGTCGGGCCCGGATCTGATGCTCATGCTGGGCTTTGCCTCCTTCTTCGTCTGCTCGTACCTGATAACCAACGCCATACTGCAGGCCTCGGGCTATGAGAAGCTGGCCCTGTTTACCCTGCCCATAGGCGGAGTCATCAAGGTGGTGGTCAACTGGTTCCTGGTTGGGACCCCGGATATAAACATCATGGGCGCGCCCATCGGGACCATAGCCTGCTATTTCTTCATAACGATAATAAATATAGTGTTCATCGTGACAAAGGTGCCGGGCAGGCCCAGATTCATGGTGACCTTCCTGAGGCCGCTTGTGTGCTCTGTGGCCATGGGCGCGGCAGCCTGGGCCGTCTACGGACTGAGCCGCAGGCTGATCCCCC
>JAFRAF010000175.1 GCA_017405545.1 Oscillospiraceae bacterium
GGCGGGGACGGCGATGTGCCGGGCGGACAGACCGTCGAATGTATTGGAAGCATGGAGCTCAAGTATGCCGAGCAGTTTTCAGTGGACTATTACTCAGACGGCAGCGCACGTATAACGGTCGGAGATGAGGACAGCTATCTTCTTCTGCCCGAGGGAGCCGAGGCACCGGAGGACGAAACAGCCGTGGTGCTTCACAAGCCCCTGAACAATATATATCTGGCCTCCAGTTCGGTAATGGACCTGTTCGGAAGTCTGGACGCCCTTGATCGGGTGCGCTTCTGCAGTACAAGCGAGCAGAACTGGCAGCTGCCCGAGGTGAGGGAGGCCATGCAGAACCGCGCTATCGTATATGCGGGAAAGTACAACGCCCCGGACTTTGAAATGCTTCTGTCCGAAGACTGTCCGCTTGCGGTGGAGAACACCATGATTTACCACTCTCCGGACATAAAGGAACAGCTGGAATCCCTGGGCCTACCGGTTATTGTGGAACGCAGCAGCTACGAATCCCATCCCCTGGGCAGGGTGGAGTGGATAAAGCTCTACGGGCTTCTCCTGGGCTGTGAGGATAGGGCTCGGGAATTCTTTGATGAGCAGTTAAATCAGCTCTCATCTTTAAATGAGCTCTCAGGCGGCGAGAAGACGGTGGCCTTTTTCCATGTCAACACCGTGGGCGCCGCGGTGGTGCGCCGTCCGGGCGATTACGTGACCAAAATGATAGAGATGGCCGGAGGAAAATACGTCTTCTCCGACATTGCCGGGAACAAGAGCGGCATGTCCACCATGAATATGCAGATGGAGTCATTCTACTCCGGTGCAAAGGACGCGGACGTGCTCATATATAACAGCACCATAGACGGGAAGATAGATACACTGGACCAGATGCTCGCCAAGAGCGAGCTGCTGGCCGACTTCAAAGCCGTGAAAGAGGGCAACGTCTGGTGCACGGAGCAGAGCATGTTCCAGCGCTCATCGGCGTCTGCCGGAATGATAAGTGATATAAACGCCATCCTCTCGGGGAAGGCGGACGATATGGACAGCCTGACATTTCTGCACAGGCTGAAATGACGAACGGAATCGGGTAAGGCCTATGGAAGATAAAAGAAGGGGCCGCTATACGGTCTGCTATCTGGTGCTGGCTGTGCTGCTGGCCGTACTGCTGGCGGCGAATATCATAGTCGGCTCTACGCATATTGATCTGGGGCAGGTCCTGGGCATACTCTTCACCAGACAGGGCGAGAATGCTGCCATTATATGGAATATACGCATACCCCGGCTTTTGGCCGCGGCCATGCTGGGCGGGGCCCTCTCCGTATCCGGCTTTCTGCTGCAGACCTTCTTCGGCAACCCCATAGCGGGGCCCTTTGTGCTGGGAATCTCATCCAGCGCGAAGCTGGTTGTCGCCCTTACGATGATATGGTCCCTGGCAAACGGTCTTTCAATAGGCTCCGTGACCCTCATAGGGGCGGCCTTTGTGGGGGCCATGCTGTCCATGGGGGCGATACTGCTCCTGTCCGGAAAAATGAGGAGCATGGCCCTTTTGATCGTCTGCGGAGTAATGATAGGCTACATATGCTCAGCCATAACGGATATAGTGGTGACCTTCGCCAATGACAGCAACATTGTCAACCTGCATAACTGGTCCATGGGAAGCTTTTCCGGCACTGACTGGGGCGACATTGGAGTAATGACAATAGTGGTCATTGCCGGCGTGTTCTGCGCCTTCCTGCTGAGCAAGCCCATGGGCGCATATCAGCTGGGGGAGAACTACGCCCGCAGCATGGGAGTCAACATCAAGCGCTTCCGTGTGGAACTGATACTGCTCTCAAGCATGCTCTCCGCCTGCGTCACCGCTTTTGCCGGCCCCATATCCTTTGTGGGCATTGCTGTGCCCCATCTGGCGAGAAGTCTGTTCAGATCCTCGCGGCCTATTCTCATGGTGCCCGCCTGCTTTTTGGGCGGCGCTGTGTTCTGCCTTTTCTGCGATCTTATTGCCCGCACGCTTTTTGCCCCCAGCGAACTGAGCATCAGCTCTGTGACCGCTGTCTTCGGCGTGCCCATAGTGATATGGATGATGCTGACATGGCAGAAGCGTTCGGACCGGGATTAGGAGGTGGGCGCTTATGAACGAAGCTATTTTGACGGCTGAGGCCCTGTCTGTGGGCTACCGGGGGCAGATCGTAGTCGCGGACATATCTTTTGAGGCCCGGCGGGGTCAGATACTCACCCTTATCGGGCCCAACGGCGCGGGCAAATCGACTATACTGAAGACGCTCAACCGCCAGCTTGAGCCCATATCAGGGCATATCCGTCTGGGTGGACAGGAGCTCAAAAGCATCAGAGAGCGGGATATAGCCCGTTCCATGGCCGCCGTGTTGACGGGCAGACCAAAGCCCGAGCTTATGACATGCAGGGATGTGGTGTCCTCCGGGCGCTACCCGTATACGGGCCGCCTGGGCATACTGTCCGCCGATGACAGACGGAAAACGGCCGAGGCCATGGAGCTCGTCAGGGTGACGGATCTGGCTGACCGTGACTTTGAGCAGATAAGCGACGGACAGCGTCAGCGGGTCATGCTGGCCCGGGCCATATGCCAGGAACCCCGGGTGCTCATCATGGATGAGCCCACCAGCTTTCTGGACATAAGGCACAAGCTGGATTTTCTTAGCCTTCTGCGGAGCCTTGCCAGAGACAGGAAGATAGCCGTTGTGCTGTCCCTCCACGAGCTGGATCTGGCACAGCGCTTTTCCGACCTTGTTCTCTGCATACGCGGGGGAGCGGTGGATTTCAAGGGGACGCCGGAGGATGTGTTCTCAGGCGACTACATAGAGCGGCTGTATGAGCTGGAGCCGGGGCGTTACGATCCCCTGTTTGGCAGTATAGAGGGACTTCCGGCGGAGGGAGTGCCGCGGGTGTTTGTCATAGGCGGCGGCGGAATGGGAATAGCTCTGTACAGGCGGCTGCAGCGCCTGGGTATACCGTTTGCCGCGGGTATAATACCGGAGAATGACCTTGACTATCCGGTGGCCAGGGCGCTGGCGTCGAAGCTGATAAGCGTACCCGCATTCTCAGCTGTCGACTCTGCGTCCGTGTCCGAGGCGAAGGAGAGCATGCTGGAATGCGGCGGCTGTTTTTGCGCCCTGTCGGAGAACGGCAGAGTGGACAAAGGAGCGGCTGAACTGCTCTCGTTTGCCAGGGAACACGGTATACTACGACAGCCGGAGAATCTGGATTATCTGCTCGCTGAATAACAGAAAAGACAACAATAATACAAAGCCCCTGTCCGGGGCCTGTAATGTACAGACGGCCGGACAAGGGCTTTATTGTTTTGTAAACCGTATGGAGCTATGAGATATAGCGGTCCTCTCTGGCGGTCTTTCTGGTAAGATAGAAGGCGGCGGCGAACAGGATCAATACGAATATTACAAAGAGCCATGTGCTGGCCATGGTCTGCTGAGTGGCGATAAAGTCGTAGGCGCCGTGGAGGAGCGCGGGGACCATAATGGCGGCAATCCTGTATCTGAAAGCGTCCGCTTGATTGCCGAAATTATCCATTTTTTTGGCAATGCCGTAGAATACGCCCATAAACACGCCGAAGCAGGCGTGGCCCGGGATGGCGGTGACCGCTCTCACGACTGCGACGGAGAAGCCGTAGGTCATCACGTAGCTGATATTCTCCCACAGGGCGAAGCCCAGTGACACGAACACGGCATATAACAGGCCGTCATACAGGCAGTTGAATTCCGGATTATGCCAGGTGTTGCGCTTGAGGAATATGTATTTTGAGCTCTCCTCGGCGCCGGCAACTATTATAAAATAGAGGATTAAGTTATAAGCCAGGGAGTTCACCGGGAGCATGGAGTACAAAAGTGTGGACAGTACCCGCTCCTCAACCAGGGCAAGAAGCGCGGACAGTATACCCGCTACCACAAGCCGTTTAAGCAGCTGGGGACTCTCTTTTTCCAGCCAGTCCAGCTTGTAAACCTGTATCATCAGTATAACTGCCGGGATGACAGCCGCCGCGATAAGCACGAAATTATACATAAGACCCGATGGCATAAAGTAAAACATATTGCTCCTCCTTTGCCGGCGCATTGAGCTGTTATTGACCGTTAAAAGCTATTATAACACAACCGTGTCAAAAAAGCTCGAATTTTGTTGCGGAGCGGCGGAGAACTCCATAAATAGCCGAGCTTCCGGCACTAAAGCCGCTTTGCGCCCGCATATAATACAGTGCGGGCGAGTATATGCTTTATATGAAAGGGGGCTGTTTATGGGTAACAGGAGAAAGCCCACGAGGAGGGTGGGACGGAAGACAAAGGGTATGCCGGTGAGGGGCAGAGGTCTGGCGCTGAGGCTTATAATAAGTCTTCTCATCCTCCTGTGCGCCGCCGTCATGCGCTTCGGATTCCCGGAGACGGCGGACAGAGCGGCTGACACCTTTGGACGGATGGCCGGGCTTGATATCGACTATGTCTCGGCGATTACGGCCCTGGGCGAGATTATGGACGGTGACCGGGGTATCAAACAGGCGCTCAGCGATATTTACAGCTTTGCCTTCGGCTCGCTGGATGAAGCCGGAAAGGGCGCATGAGCATAGGCCGCGTATGTATAAGACCGGGCGCTCTGATTTTTGCGGCGCTGGCGATCAGCTTTGTCGACGGTGTGGTATTGACGCCCCTTTTTATATCGGCGGCGGCCCATGAGGCCGGTCATATACTGATGATAAGCTTCTGCGGAGCAGGGGTTTACAGACTCGAGCTCGGCTTTTTTGGAGCAGCTATCGGTATAAGGGGAGAGCTTTCCTACGGTGATGAGATACTGTGTGCCCTGGCCGGACCCATGGCAAATCTGCTGCTGGCGCTTGTAACGGGTCGGCTTGGCTGCCGAATCTGGAGCGGAGTAAATATTCTGCTCTTCGCCTTTAACATGCTGCCCTTTTCCGTGCTTGACGGGGGAAGGGCCCTTTTTATGCTCACGGCAAAGGCTGCGGGTCCCGCTGCAGCCGAGTGGGCGGCTATTGTTGCGGACGCCGCACTGCTGTTTGTTATGGCCTTGGCAACGGGCTTCCTTTATGCAAGAGCTGCGGCAGGCCCGTTTTCACTCTCGGTTTCGGCGTTGTTTCTCTTGATGTGTCTCAGCCGTGTAAGGACAGCTGCCGGGAGCCGGTGAAAACGGCACGCAGCCCCTCAGAGCATAAAATCGCTTGTAAAAAGGCGGTATAGGGTGTAATATTTAAGGACATAAATCACTTTGGATGGTATATTATGGAACAAAAGCTTGAGCGCATCCTGATGAAGGTTCAGAAGCCCGCCAGATACACAGGCGGAGAATACAATCAGGTGATTAAGGATAAGAGCAAAATAGATCTGCGGGTCGCATTCTGTTTTCCGGATGTATATGAGATAGGCATGTCCAATCTGGGCATGCGTATACTCTGCGGCCTGCTGAATCAGCGCGATAACATATGGTGCGAGCGGGTATTTGCCCCCTGGGGCGATATGGAGGAGGAGATGCGCAAAGCGCAGCTGCCTCTTTACGCCCTTGAGAGCGGGGACCCGGTGGCGGAATTCGACGTGGTGGCCTTTACCCTCGGCTATGAGATGGCCTATACAAATGTGCTCAATATGCTGGACCTTTCCGGCATACCCATTCATTCGGCGGAGCGGAAAGACTGCTTCCCGCTGGTGATCGCCGGGGGCACCTGCTGCTACCACCCGGAGCCCTTCGCGAGTTTTGTGGATATATGCAACCTGGGCGAAGGGGAGGACGTCCTGCCTGAGATAATGGAGCTGTGCATAAAGGCGAAGAACGAGGGCTGGGACAAGGCAAGACTGCTGCGTGAGGCGGCCGGAATCGAGGGCGTATATGTGCCCGGCCTGTACGAGCCGGAGTACAAGCCCGACGGGACGATGGCCGCGTTCAGACCCGTTGACGGAGCCCCGAAAAAGGTCACAAAGCGCATCGTTCAGAATTTCAGGGAATCCTATTTCCCCGTGGATACGGTGATACCCTCCACTGAGATAGTACACGACAGGGTGGTGCTTGAGCTGTTCAGGGGCTGCATAAGGGGCTGCCGCTTCTGTCAGGCGGGCTATGTCTACAGACCGGTCAGACCCAGATCCCCCGAGATCCTGGCTGAACAGGCCAGACAGGCTCTGAAAAACTCCGGCTATGACGAGATAACCCTCTCATCCCTCAGCACCAGCGACTACAGACCCTTGAACTGCCTGTGTGACGAGCTGCTGGACTACTGCGACCCCCGGAATATCAGCCTGTCCCTGCCCTCCCTGAGGGCGGACAATTTCTCGATAGACCTGATGGAGCGGGTGCAGAGAGTCCGGCGGACGGGGTTGACCTTTGCCCCGGAGGCCGGTTCACAGAGACTCAGAGACGCGATAAACAAGAACGTCAGGGAGGAGGATCTGCTCAACTCCTGCCGTATTGCCTTCGAGGGGGGCTGGAACGGACTTAAGCTCTATTTCATGCTCGGCCTGCCCACCGAGACGGACGAGGACGTCATTGCCATCGCCGATCTGGCATACAAGGTGCTGAACGTATGGAAAAAGCACGCGAAAAACAAGTCCCGGGGCCCGAGGATAACAGTCAGCACCTCATTTTTCGTGCCCAAGCCATTGACTCCCTTCCAGTGGGAAGCCCAGATATCCATGGACGAGTACAGGCGGAGAGTAGCCCTGCTCCGCGAGCATCTGCGCTCAAAGAGCATAAGCTACAACTGGCATGACCCGGAGACCAGCTTTATAGAGGCAGCACTTGCCCGGGGCGACAGACGCATGGGCGCTGTGCTGGAGGAGGTCTGGCGCAGGGGCGCAAGACTGGACTCCTGGGGAGAATACTTCTCATACGAGCGCTGGATTGAGGCCTTTGAGGCCTGCGGCGTCGACCCCCGCTTTTATGCCAACAGAGAGCGGGAAAGGGACGAGCTGTTCCCCTGGGATTTTGTGGACGTGGGTGTGCGACGTGAGTACATGTGGTCGGAGAGAGAGGCCTCCCGCCGCAGCCAGATAACCCCGGACTGCAGGAAGATGTGCATGGGCTGCGGGGCCGCCCGCATTTACACCGGAGGTGATTGCGATGAGTAAGCAGAGACTCCTGTTTGAGAAGAGCGGCAGAGCGGTGTACATGTCCCATCTGGACCTTATGCGCACCATGAAGAGGGCCTTTGCCCGGGCCGATATACTGCTAAGACACAGCGAGGGCTTCAACCCCCATCCGCTGATAAGCGTGGCATTGCCCCTGTCCGTGGGTCAGGAGAGCGTATGTGAGCTCATGGATTTCGAGCTTATCGGGGACATGCCCGCTGATTTGATTTCAAGACTTAACGCCGCTCTGCCCGAGGGAATAAGGGCGGCAGAGGCCTACGAGGCCGGCAGGAAGATAAAAGAGATAAAATGGATAAAGGCACAGTGCCTCATGAGTTATGACGGAGGCTGTACACCGGAGCTGATTGAGGAAATAAAAGGCTTTCTGCGCGCTGACAGCATTGTCATCCGAAAGAAGACAAAGCGAGGAGAGGGCGAGCTGGACCTGGCCGCCAATATGGAGCTGCTGGAGCTTGAACGGCAGTACTCCGATACCCTGAGGCTGGAGCTCCTGGTATCCGCCGCCGAGCCCACTGTAAACCCCGCGCTCATAGTATCGGCCTTTGAGCAGCTCAGACCGGAGCTTGTACCGGATTTTATGAAGGTTAGGCGGCTTGAGCTCTACGACAGGGAGAAGAAGGTCTTCAGATAACTGAGATAAGCGCAGTTCGGAGCGTATCGCCCGGGAGCTGGGGCTCAGAGCCGGGACGCAGCAGCGGAGCGCCCGAAGAGTAGACCCGGAGAGCTACCGGGGAGGCAGATACAGGCAGCTGGCCGAGAAGATCAGGCAGGCCGGAGCCGAGCCGGTGTTCTTCACAGGCAGTTTGACCGTGGATGAGGGCGGCGGGCCCATGGCCATCAACGGCGCCATAAGCGACATGGACGGACGAATAAGAATACTCGTCCGGCTGGACAGCGTGAGGATGACTCCGGAGCAGATCGCCGAGCATGAGCTGGGACATCTGGAATTCCGGGGGCAGCCCCACGTCGTGGCGCAGTCCATGCGCATTTTGGAGGACGAATACGGAGACGCCCTGTATGAGCTGCAGGCGGACTACGCCCGGAGCTTCAGCAATTGCTACGGCGAAGACTGGGTGCGGTACCTGGAGGAGATATACTGCGACCTTAAGGCGGGCATCAGACGCCGGGGCGCGGAGATCCCCGAGGCGGCCAAGGCCCCGCTGGAACAGGCTCTGGGCCGGGCGAGGGCCGAGACGGACGGCACCGAGAGCCGGGGACCGCCGAGAGAAGGCGGGGAGTGGTATGCTTCTGATGAAGATTTGATAGAAAGGAGTGAAGATGATGAACCGATACTGTATAGAGAACGACCGGGGAGAGGAAGTCTGGGTGTCGGAAGAACAACTGGAAAACTACGATCCGGAGGCTTGGAGCAAAATGAGCGAGAAGGAAAAAGAAGATCTCACTCGCAGAATAATTCAAAAACTAAAAAACAGAGACTTAGGGAGAAAATCAAATACATAAGCGCACGTGATCTTGGATTCCCTAATGGCACAAGAGACAAGACGGCCAGACTGCTCCCAGAAGAGTTGTGGCAGGAAAGCGGCTGCGCAACCCTATGCGAAATAATCCGTGCGATGGGATATGAGCCGGTGCCGTTTACAGGAGAGCTCTATGCAGATGCGGGGGCGGGGAAGGCAACGATACATCATAAAAGACGTCAAAGCGCCGGGAGGAAAAAGTCCTCTCGACGCTTATTCTTTCAGTAAAGCCCTCTCATATCTTTTCAAGCAGCTCTTTGAGTTCAAGGAGACTGCAAATCTCATAGTCAGGCGCTGAATCACCGGCGCTCTCGTGCCGCGGATTGAACCAAATCGTGCGAATCCCGGCATTTTTGCCGCCCTTTATATCTGAACTCAGGCTGTCGCCCACGATGACGGTGCTCTCCCTGTCCAGTCCGCCGATCTGTTCAAAGCAACGGTCGAAGAAAGCCCTGTTCGGCTTTTCAACTCCCAGATACTCGGACAGGAAAACACCCTTAAAGTATTTCTTGATACCGGCGCTGTCCAGCCTGCCCTCCTGAACTGACGCCGTCCCGTTTGACACGAGATAGAGCTCGTATCTGCCATGCAGGGCATCCAGCAGCTCCGGCGCGCCATCGATAACAAAGTGACCGACGCCGAGGGCTTTTTCGTAGGACCGGGCGGCCGACTCGGGGTCTGAATCCAGCCCGAAGTCCCTGAACAGCAGGTCAAAACGGCGGAGCTTTAACTGCTCTCTCGTGAGCTTTCCCTGCTCCAGCAGCTTCCACTGATCCCTGTTCACTTCACTGTAGCGTTTCGCAATATAATCGTCAGCACGTTTACCAAAGCGCTCAAGGGTCGACTTGAGAGCGGCCTTCTCCGCCTTGTGGAAATCCAGCAGCGTATCGTCCAAGTCAAATAGGATTGTTCTGACCATGGGGCACTCCTTACTCTTTGATCACAGTCAAGTTTAGCACAGTTTTATATGCTGCGCAACGGGCCGCTGCTCACGCCGGGGAAAAATAAGGATACGGCCTAAACCGTATCCTTATTATTTGAATTTATTATGGATTATCGATTCTCAGCGCAATCAGCTTAGTCCTTGCTCTCAAAAATGGGCTTGAAAAGGTTTGCCGCGTTCTCTCTGAGGACCTTTTTCTGCATCTTTCCAAGGGCGTTTTTGGGTATCTCGTCCATGATCGCTATGTATCTGGGCTTCTTATAGCCGGCCATCTTGTTGCGGCAGTAGTCCATCAGATCGTCGATATCCAGCGCGGCGCCCTCGCTGAGGGTGACGGCGGCGGCCACGGCCTCGATAAACTTCTTGTCCGGAACGCCTATGACGGCGCAGTCCTTGATAGCGGGGTAGTCGCGCAGGACGTTCTCGACCTCCTGAGCGTAGACGTTTTCACCGCCGGTCTTTATCATATCCTTTTTGCGGTCCACCCCGGTGTAGAGACCTTCGGGCGTGCGGACCATCATGTCCTCGCTGTGGAACCAGCCGTCCTTGTCAAAGAGCTTTTTGTCGGCCTCTGGGGCGTTCAAATAGCCCTTAAGTACCATTGAGCCCTTGAATATCGCCTCTCCGACCTCGCCGTCGGGGACGTCATTGCCCTGGTCATCCACAAGTCTGCACTGCCAGAGTACGTTCAGATTTCCGCAGCTGCTGGCCAGCTCGGGGTGCTCGGCGATGAACTCCCTCGTATAGGGAGCGCCCATGGGGCTGCATATTTCTGTGGAGCCGTATGTCAGGCGGGCAACGGCGTTGGGGAAGAGCTTGAATATGGCGTTTACATAGTCCAGGCAGGATTTTCCGCCGGCGGGATTTCCCTCAATAACCGATGAGAGGTCATACTTGTCCATGTCAGGATACTCAGCCAGCTTCTGGAAAAGCGTGGGCGGAATGAGGAACACGTTTGTGGCCTTGTACTTCTCAATGAGTCCCAGTATCTCCGGCGGGTTGGTCCCCTCGATAGGGATGAACGTTCCGGCCAGAGCGAAACATTTGAGCATGGATACGAAGCCGCCGTTGTGGAACAGGGGAGCGCTTGTGATCATGACGTCGGGACGGTTGCAGGCGCTGTTTTCAATGGCAAGCATGAGGGAGTAGTCGCGGATTACGAACTGTGAACGCAGGACGCCTTTTGAACGGCCGGTGGTGCCGCCGGTGAAGAGTATGAGAGAGCCGTCCTCCGGCTGTACATCCACATCCGGCTCAGCGTCGTTTTCGTAATTGAGCATGTCCTGGAAATCCACATGTCCCTCCTCGCAGGGTGTGCCCTGACAGGCGATGTGGATGACGGCGCCGCAGTTGTCAATGACATCCTTGGCCTGATCGCCCATGTTTCCATCATAAATAAATACGCTGGCGTCCGAGTCGTCAACGACGTTTATGAGCTCCTGGCCGGTCAGACGGATATTCAGCGGAACGGCTGCGACGCCAAGCTTCTGGGCTGCCCAGAATATGAATACTGTCTCAGTGCCGTTGCGGAACAGATATGAGATGCGGTCATTGCGCTCGAGCCCCATTTTCTCGTGCAGATAGTTTGCCACGCGGTTTACGATCTTGTTGAGCTCAAAATAGGTGTAGCTTTTATCGTTGTGAATCATGACTATTCTGTCCGGGGATACGTTTGCATTGTTTGTTAGAAAGGAACCAACCTGATACATAAGCTTAC
>JAFRAF010000004.1 GCA_017405545.1 Oscillospiraceae bacterium
TACTGCGCGGTGGCGCTGGCATGGGGCTATGTGGCCCAGGGTATATTCGGGGCGGCTCTGGCAGGCGGCCTGTGCGCTTTCCTTATCTTCAATTTCCACCCGGCAAAGATCTTTATGGGCGATACGGGCTCCCTGTTTTTGGGCGGGGCAATATGCGCCATGGCATTTGCCTACGACATGCCCCTCATACTGATACCGATAGGTATCATATACATAGTTGAGACTCTGTCGGATATCATACAGGTCCTGTATTTTAAAAAGACACACGGAAAGCGCATTTTCAAAATGGCGCCCATCCATCACCATCTTGAGATGTGCGGCTGGAGCGAGTATAAGCTGTTTACGGTATTTACGATTATTTCAGCGGCTTTCGCCTTTATATCATACATAGCAGTAGCGGGACGCTACGGTATATAGCGCGTAGCTTTGACGGAGGTGAGCTTTGTCAGTGCAGGGAACAAGCGAGAACTACGGTCAATATGCATATTCAGCGCCCGGCGCTGATACAGCGGCCCCTGTCGCGGAGCAGCCGCCCGCCCGTACTCGCCCGAGGAAAAAGACGGCCAGGGAGAGAAGGGCCGCCGAGAAAAAGAGAAGGGTCGGACTGGACCTGCCTTTTATGGTGCTCGTCATAGTTATACTCGCTGTAGGCGTCATTATGGTGCTGTCGGCCAGCTACGCGAGCTGTTATTACAAGGGGATAAGCCCTACTATTTATTTCAAAAAGCAGCTGTTTTTCGCCGTCGGCGGGATAGTAGTCATGTACGTTATATCCAGAATTAAAGTCAGCTGGATATGGAGATTATCACCTGTCATGATGGTGATAGCGATAGTACTGCTGGTTGCGGTGCTGTTCATCGGAATCGAATCCCACGGAGCGAAGAGATGGCTGGGAGTGTCGGAGACCTTTTCATTTCAGCCCTCCGAGATAGTTAAGCCGGCCATCGTCATGTACTTCGCATACAGGATGACGGTTTATCAGAAAAAGATGAACGACTGGCGGCAGGGCATACTGCCCTATGTGATCATTCTCGGCATCGTTATCCTTCTGCTGGCCCAGGAGCCCCACTATTCCTGCGCGATAATCGTGGCCAGCGTGGGCGGCGTTATGATGATCGCCGGAGGCTCAAACTGGAAATTCCTGCTGGCGGTCGTAGTTCTCGGCGCGACGGTTGCCGTAGTATATGTGCTGAAAATCAAATCGACTATGGCCCTGGGGAAAGAGGCCATAGACTCCATGAGGTATGCCTCTGCCAGAATAGTCGCGTGGCTGGACCCGTATTTCGACCCGAAGGATATAGGCTTCCAGATAATCCAGTCCCTATATGCCGTGGGCTCCGGAGGCTTTCTGGGCCTGGGCCTGGGCCAGAGCAGGCAGAAGTTCATGTATCTGCCGGAGGAACACAACGACTTCATTTTCTCCGTTGTATGCGAAGAGCTGGGATTTCTCGGCGCCATGCTGATCTTGGTGCTGTTTGCTCTGCTGATACTCCGCGGCTTCTGGCTTGCCCTCAACGCGAGAGACCGCTTCGGCTCACTCGTAATAACCGGGCTTATCAGTCTGCTGGCAATACAGGTCTTCCTCAATGTGGCAGTCGTTGTCAATCTGGTGCCCTGCACCGGAATATCACTTCCGTTTTTCAGCTACGGAGGTACGGCGCTGCTGATTCAGCTGGCTGAGATGGGAGTAATACTGTCTATTTCCCGGGAAATACCCCTTAAGGATCCGGTTCAGGATAAGGTGCCCGAGAAGGTGAAGACGGAAAAAACCGTAATGGCAGAGGGCTGATAAAAAACGCTGTGACGATTCCGCGTCCGGAGCCCTGACAGGCGGAGCGGAAAGGGAAGAAATACTATGAAGCTTATGTTTGTTTGCGCCGGAACGGCGGGACATATAAACCCTGCTCTGGCAATCGCCAGCCGAATAAGAGAGCTCGTACCCGACACGGAGATACTGTTTGTGGGCTCGGGCAGACCCATGGAGAAGAGACTTGTGCCCCTTGCGGGATTTGAGCTTGAAAACATCAAGGTCACGGGCTTTTCCAGAGGCAGATCCCTGGCATCCCTTAAGCGAAATGCGGTCACGGCCAAAAACCTGCTCATTTCAGCCCGGCAGTCGAAAAAACTGTTGGAGAGCTTCAGGCCGGACGCAGTCATAGGCACGGGGGGCTATGTGTGTTATCCCGTGCTCAACAGGGCCGTTGCAATGGGCATTCCCACGGCTATTCATGAGTCCAACGCAGTGCCCGGCATGGCGGCGATGATGCTTTCAGATAAGATAGACAGGGTTATGGCTGCCTTCCCCGGTACTGAGGAAAACTTCAAGGATCCCTCGCGGGTAACTGTGACGGGTACGCCCGTGAGAGGGGATTTTACAACGCTCAATAAAGAGCAGGCCCGGCAGATACTTGGAGTGGATGAAAGACCCCTCGTTGTGTCATTCTGGGGCTCACTGGGCGCCGCTCTGATGAATGAGTACATGTCCGAGTTTATCGCACTTAACAACAGGGACCGGGGATTCAATCACATACACGCCACGGGCGGCGGCGAGGCCGGTTATAACAGGATGATGGACATGCTGAAAAATGCCGGGGTGGAGGAGCTGTACTCCGGAATAGACATAAGGCCTTATATTGACAATATGGGCACGGTCATGACAGCGGCGGACTTGATCCTGTGCAGGGCCGGAGCCTCGACCATGGGCGAGATAAGTATGATGGGCAAGCCCGCTGTAATGGTGCCCTCGCCCAATGTAACCGACAATCATCAGGAGAAAAACGCGCGTCAGCTGGAAAAAGCGGGCGGAGCGAGAGTATTACTGGAAGCGGACTGCAGCGGAAAACTGCTGTATGAGACCGCATCGGAGCTCGTGAGTGATCCGAAGCTGCTGGAGGAGATGGCCGCGTCGTCCGCAAAGCTGGGCGTCCCCGGAGCCACGGACAAGATCGTGGATATCGTTTTATCCCTGGCGGGAAGGATATAAGTCTGGATAACATATAAATAACAAATAAACAAGCATTCAAATCTTTAAATATAAATTATGCAAAGGAGGGCGTGGATATGTTTAATGGTCGTTTTAAAGTGCGCGGCAGACGCAGACGGCGCACAGCCTCTATTGCATATATTTATATTCCTGTATTTATCATTTTAGCCGTTCTGCTGTGCATTTTCGCCATAATACTTTTCTTCGGCGCCGCAAAGCTTCAGGTGGAGGGTTCTACGAGCTATACTGAGGATGAGATAATCGACTCGTCCGGTATAGAAATGGGCGACAACCTCATGTTCATGAACGAGTCCGCGGCCGTTGCCAAAATCAAGGCGACGCTGCCCCGGGTGGATACGGTGCAGCTGGTAAAGCACATGCCTAATGTGCTCACTATAAGGGTTACCGAGTCCAAGTCCACGGCTTACATAAAGTACGGAGTGGACAACTGGGTCATAGATCAGCACGGAAAGCTGCTCAATACTACGGAGAGCACAGCCGGAATGCTGAACATAAAGGGTATTGAGCTTGTGGATCCCGTCGAGGGACAGATCATATCCGCTGAGAGCGACGCCTCGGTACACTCCCTTGTGCAGGTACTGGAGGGGCTTGTGGACGCGGATCTGCTCAGCAAATCCGCCGACCTGGATATGAGCAATGTGGGCAACATCACTTTCCGCTATGACGACAGATTCAACGTCAAGCTGGGCACATCCGAGGACATTGAGAACAAGCTCAAATCCCTCTGCGAGATAGCGGAAAGCAGGCAGATAAACGAGACCGGAACCATAGATCTCTCCTATGAGGGCAGGGGCAGTTTCGTGCCGGAATAAAGCTGTTAAAGAAAAGAAAATATATAAGAATTCCTATTGACCTGAGGGAAAAAATAATATAAAATTGTTTTAGTATTGTGGATGATTATAAGCTGGGATAAGTATTTTGATTTCACATAGCTAAATAAACAAATGGGATACTTCCAATAACTATACAGGAGGATTTGATATGGTGCAGGCGTTAGAAACCGGTCCGGATAATGTTGTTACAATAAAAGTCGTCGGAATAGGCGGCGCGGGAAACAATGTAGTAAACAGAATGGTAAAAGCGGGAATCAAGGGTGTTGAGTTTATTGCAATCAATACTGACAAGCCCGCACTCGCCATATCAAGTGCCGGTACAAAGATTCAAATCGGTGAAAAGCTGACTCATGGCCAGGGCGCGGGCTCCAATCCCGAGGTGGGCAAAAAAGCCGCTGAGGAGAGCCGGAACAACATCGCCAAGGCCCTGGAAAACGCTGATATGGTGTTCCTTGCCGCGGGTATGGGCGGCGGAACAGGCACAGGCGCAAGCCCTGTGGTGGCGGATATCGCCCGTGAGGTGGGCGCACTCACCGTGGGCGTCGTGACCAAGCCCTTCAGCTTTGAGGGGAAGCGCCGCATGACCCAGGCTGAGGAGGGCATTGCCAGTCTGCTGGGCAAGGTGGATTCACTGCTTATAATCCCTAATGACAGACTTAAGCATGCCACGGATCAAAAGCTCACTTTCGCTAACGCGTTTGAGATAGCCGACGATGTTCTTCTGCAGGCTGTAATAAGCATTGCGGAGCTGATAAAGAACACCGGCTTCATCAATCTGGATTTCGCGGACGTCACCGCTATTATGAAGGACGCCGGTTACGCTCATATGGGCGTGGGCCGCGCTGCCGGCAAGGGCAAGGCGGAGGATGCCGCCAGAGCCGCAGTATCCAGCCCCCTTATGGAGACCTCCATCAACGGCGCAAAGGGCGTACTGCTGAATGTGACAGGCTCCATGGATATGGGCTTTGAGGATGTTGAAGTGGCCGCAAGCCTCGTACAGGAGGCAGCACATCCCGACGCCAACATCATCTTCGGTGCGACCTTTGACGAAAGCATGGACGATGAGATAAGGGTTACTGTCATTGCCACGCGCTTTGACGACAAGCCCGGCCCGCAAATACCCAAGAAGGAGGAGAAGTCCTCAGGACTTTTCAGTCAGAACGTGGTGGAACCCATTCCTGAACCCAAGGCGGAGGGAATCTCGGAAAACAAGGAAGAGGATCCTTTCGACACCATATTCAGGATATTCAATTCAAAGTAGGAATCAATAATCAAGGCATATGCTGGCGGGAGTCATGCTCCCGCCAGACTTGTTAGGGGGGCTTTTATTGTCTAAAAAGCGCGGTGTGTTCATTGGATAAAAGAGCCTTGTCGGTCCCGCTGAAGATAGTGGAGATATACGATAAGCATAAGGTACCCCGTTCTGCTGCGGCGCTTTCCTACTATCTGCTGCTGTCTGTTTTTCCTTTTTTAATCTGCGTGAACGCCATGATAGGCAGTCTGAATCTGCAGAGCGGGGATTTTCTGGAGTATCTTCAGGGTTACATCCCCATGCAGGCTATAGACTTTATCGCGAAATATCTGGACTACGTGAGCGGGAAGGATCAAAAGCTTATCTTTATAGTCGGCATTGTCATGATGATTACCGCCTCTTCAGCCGCGTTCAGGAGCGTCACCGGGTCTATATCCGAGATACAGCAGGTCAGGAGATTCAGCGGACTCGGAGGAACTCTTCTGAGCTTTGTAATGTCAATCATCTTTCTGGCAGTAATCTATGTCACAATGCTCGCCGTCCTGTTCGGTCAGTGGATAGTCAGTTATATCGAGCAGCATATTGACTCCCGATTTCTCATACAGGCGGCATATATCTGGCGCGCGACCAGATTTATCATTGTATTCGTTCTGCTGTATTTTATGATACTGGTCATATACAAGCTCAGCGCCCCGGTGGGGAGAAAAATGAGGGGAGGCGCCCTGCTCGCTTCTCTGGCTCTGGTTGCGGACTGTGTTGTTTTTTCGAACATAATCGGTTATTCTGTAAGGTACACCCTGGTTTACGGGTACCTCGCCTCAGTGATCTTAATGATGGTGTGGCTCTATACCTGTGGTGTCATAATCATAATGGGCAGCGTATTTTGTCTGCTGGCCGAAAAGAAGAGTGTTGTTGAGTGTGAAGTGCCATCGACAGCTAAGGAGGGTGCTGAAAATGAAGAGCAAAGTACCGGTTAGAACACTATGCCAGATAGCGCTGTTTGTGGCGCTGGAGATAGTTTTAAATGAATTCTGCGCTATACAGACAATGGGATTTAAAATCGGTGTATATTTTATCCCCGTAGTGCTGTGTGCCATACTGTTTGGCCCTGTATGGACTGCCGTGATGTACGGTATGGCGGATACGCTGGGCGCAATTATCTTCCCCACGGGACCATATAACCCCGGCTTTACCCTCAGCGCCGTGCTGATGGGCCTGTGTCTGGGCTTCTTCCTCTACAGATACGATAAGGACGGGCACAGACGCAAGCTGAAAATGCTGAACAATATACTGCCTGCCATTATATCCGCCTTTTTGATAGGGCTGTTCCTCAATACGCTCTGGATAAGCCTCATGTACGGCAGCAGGACCTATTGGGGATGGTTCATGCTCAGGCTCACCACTCAGTACGCTCTGCTGGTCCCGGTGGAGATAATATTGACCCCGGCGATAATAAAGTTCGCCGAGCTGTTGGAGAAGAACCGGCTTGTGGATATACGCCGTCCGGCATATGACACACCTGCCTCCTCGGGAAAGCCTTAAGTCGCTCTCACGTATGGGAGAATAAAATACGTATAATTTCGTTGTGAAAGAGCACCTGCATTTCAAAGGGCTCCGGTTAATTGACCGGAGCCCTTGTCATTTTGCTAAAAAAGTATTAAATGTGACAAAAATCAATTATTTGCCGATTTTTGGCTCGAAATATGGCATATAATACTTGAAAAAATAATTGAACAGTTGTAAAATACTATCTTGAATGTGTATGGTTACGGGGGCATAAAAACGTGCTGAATATCGTGTTGGTGGAGCCTGAAATCCCGATGAATACAGGAAATATTGCAAGAACCTGTGCGGTTACGGGGAGCAGGCTGCATCTTATAAAGCCCCTTGGCTTCGATATTTCGGACAGAGCGCTCAAACGGGCCGGACTTGATTACTGGCATCTGGTTGAAGTGCTCGTATATGACAATATTGACGACTTTTTTGTTAAAAATGGCGACGATAACATATGGCTTGCCACGACAAAAGGCGCGAAACCCTATTATCAGGCACAGTTCAGCGACAACTGCTACATTCTCCTGGGCAAGGAGACAGAGGGACTTCCCCAATGGCTGAGGGAGAAGTACAGTGAGCGCTGCATCCGCATCCCCATGAGAGATGTTGCCAGGAGTCTGAATCTTTCAAACTCTGCTGCAATAATCTGTTATGAGGCGCTGAGGCAGCTCGGGTTTCCTGATTTGCTTGAGAGCAAATAAAAAAACTATACAGCTTTTATTTGGAGGTCTGTGATGAATTACAATAAAAAGTCTGTCAAGGACATTGACGTATCCGGGAAAAAGGTTCTTCTTCGCTGCGATTTCAATGTGCCCCGCGACAAGAAAACCGGGGGGATATCCGATGAGACCCGCATCGTGGCTGCGCTGCCGACAATAAAGTATCTGCTTGAAAACGGCGCCGCCGTTATAGCCTGCTCCCATATGGGCAGGCCTAAGGGGGAAGTTGTGCCGGAGCTGTCCCTTGTTCGTGTGGCTGACAGACTCTCGGAAAAGCTTGGAATGCCTGTAAAAATGGCGAAGGACATCGTCGGGGATGAGACTAAGGCCATGGCAGCAGAGCTCAAGCCCGGTGAAATAATGCTTTTGGAAAACACCCGCTTCTGCAAGGAAGAGGAGAAAAACGACCCTGGATTTGCAAAAGAGCTTGCATCAATGGCGGACATATATGTGTCGGATGCCTTCGGCACCGTGCATCGTGCCCATGCCTCCACAGAGGGCGTCTCTCATTACCTCCCTGCGGTATGCGGTTTTCTTGTGCAAAAAGAGATCAGCGTCATGGGCGCCGCCCTTGAGGAGCCCAAGCGCCCCCTCACTGCGGTGCTGGGCGGAAAAAAGGTCTCCGATAAGATCGGCGTTATAACCAATCTCACAGACAAGGCCGATACTATAATCATTGGCGGCGGAATGGCCTACACCTTCCTCAAGGCCTGCGGACATGAGATTGGCGGTTCCCTGCTGGAAGAGGATAAGATAGACATGGCCCGCGATATCATTCACAGAGCAGAGGAAAAGGGCGTAAAGCTACTTCTCCCCGTTGACACGGCCATCGGCGACAGCTTTGCTGAGGACTGTCAGAGCAAGGTGGTAGCCATCGACGATATCCCCTCCGACTGGATGGGCCTTGATATCGGCCCCAAGACCATTGAGCTGTTTGTCCAGGAGATAAAGAAGGCCGGCACAGTCGTGTGGAACGGACCCATGGGCGTTTTTGAGTTTGATAAGTTTGCAGTGGGGACTGAGGCTGTGGCCAAAGCTGTGGCTGAGTCCGGCGCTGTTTCCATAGTTGGCGGCGGAGATTCCGCTGCGGCGGTCGAAAAGCTGGGTTACGCATCAAAGATGACCCACATTTCTACCGGCGGCGGTGCGTCTCTTGAATTCCTTGAAGGACGCGAACTCCCGGGAGTCGCCTGCCTGCTTGACAAATAAGAGCATTATTTAGAGGGGAAGAACATGAACAGAAAATACCGCAAAACCGTTATAGCGGCCAACTGGAAGATGAACACGCTTCCGAGCCAGGTGAAACCGTATGTAGATAATCTGAAGCAGATACTGCCGCGCCCGAAATGGTGCGAGGTGATACTCTGCGTTCCTTATACACATATCACGGCGACGGTGAAGGCCTGCAGAGAGAGCCGTTTTTCCGTGGCCGCCCAGAATGTGAGCGAGTTTAAAAAAGGCGCATATACCGGCGAGGTATCCGCCGCCATGCTGCGTGACCTGGGTGTGCGCTACTGCATCATCGGACATTCTGAGCGCAGGCAGTACCACGGCGAGGACGATATGCTCATAAACAAAAAGGTCCTTGCGGCCATGGAAGCCGGTATCAATCCCATAATCTGCGTGGGCGAGACTTTGGAGCAGCGCGAAAAGGACCTGACTATGGAGCAGGTCGCGCTGCAGGTCAAAACCGCGCTGGCGGGCGTACCGGCGGAGAAAATGCGCCGTGTGGTCATAGCTTATGAGCCACTGTGGGCCATAGGCACAGGCGTGAACGCCACCCCCG
This sequence comes from Oscillospiraceae bacterium, assembly GCA_017405545.1. GTDB lineage: Bacteria > Bacillota > Clostridia > Oscillospirales > Oscillospiraceae > RGIG2311. Next base: position 9,149 of record JAFRAF010000004.1, read on the forward strand.
AACAGGCCAACGAGGTCTGCAATACCATCCGGGCCATCATCCGCGGACTCTACGGAGCCAGGATCGCGAGAGCCGTTCCCATCCAGTACGGGGGCTCAGTGAATGAAAAGAATGCCGAGTCCCTGTTTGCCCAGCCCGACGTTGACGGCGGACTGGTGGGCGGCGCCTCACTTGACCCGGAAAAATTCGCGGTGATTATCAACGCCGCAAATCAGGAGTAGGTATGAAAGTTCCGACAGCTCTTATTATATTGGACGGGTATGGCCTGGCCCCTGACAGCGATTCAAACGCCATATGCCACGCCGACACCCCGGTCCTTGATAATCTGTATGAGACATGTCCTTTTACAAGGCTCAAGGCTTCCGGAGAGGATGTGGGTCTGCCTGCGGGCCAGATCGGCAACAGCGAGGTTGGGCACACAAATATCGGCGCGGGCAGAGTCGTTTTTCAGGAGCTGCCCCTGATAAGCCGTGAGATCGCCGACGGAAAATTCTTTGAGAATGAAGTCCTCTGCGGAGCAACCGACAACACCCGGCAGAGCGGCGGCGCCCTCCATCTTATGGGCCTGCTGTCCGACGGCGGTGTACACAGCCACATCACCCATCTGTACGGGCTTCTTGAGCTGGCAAAGCGGCACGGAGTCGGCAGGGTTTACATCCACTGCTTCATGGACGGCAGAGACGTCATTCCCACCTCAGGCATTGAGTATATCCGGCAGCTGCAGACGAAATGCGCGGAGCGGGGCGTGGGAAAAATAGCGACAGTTTCCGGCAGATACTATGCCATGGACAGGGACAGCCGCTGGGAGAGACTTGAAAAGGCCTACGCTGCGCTGGTTTACGGCCAGGGTGAGCAGAATTCCGACCCGGCGGACGCTGTGCAGAAATCCTACAGCGCCGGTGTGACGGACGAGTTTATCGTCCCCGTTGTATGCGATAAAGAGGGGATGATAAAGGCAGGGGACAGCGTCATATTCTTCGACTTCCGCCCCGATAGAGCCAGAGAGCTGACAAGAGCGCTTGTAGATCCCGATTTTACGGGCTTTGAGCGCAAAAACGGTTTTTTTGAGCTTTACTATGTATGCATGACCCAGTATGATGAGCATATGCCCAATGTCCGGGTCGCCTATCCGCCTGAGCTGCTTAAGAATACATTTGGCGAGATAATCAGCCGTCTGGGCA
>JAFRAF010000020.1 GCA_017405545.1 Oscillospiraceae bacterium
GGCAGCACCATTGCCAAGCTCGCCGACTGGGTCCTGTATACCTGGGCGGGGCCTGAGATAGCAGTTGCCACCACGAAGGGTTATACGACACAGGTTGCAATACTGGATATGCTGGCGGTGTGGATGGCTGAAAAGCTGGGCAAAGTCTCACAGGAGCGTTATGAGCAGCTGATATCCGCAATATGCGCCCTGCCGGAGAGGGTACAGAGGGCCTTTGACCTTAACGTGCATATAGCGTACCTATCCCAGCGGTATCATGAGAACAGCTCCCTGTTCTTCATCGGCAGGAACATCGACTATGCCGTGTGCCTTGAATCGTCACTTAAGCTCAAGGAGATATCCTATATACACTCCGAGGCCTATGCGGCGGGCGAGCTCAAGCACGGCACCATTGCGCTTATTGAGCAGGGGAGGCTTGTTATAGCCCTCGCGTGCCACGAGGCGCTCTATGACAAGATCATGTCGAATATTAAGGAAGTCAAGGCGAGAGGGGCCAGAGTCCTTGCGGTGACGCTGGAGGGCAACAGAAGGATAATCTCCGAGGCGGATGACGCCATCTTTGTTCCTGCGACGGAGCCCCTTTTCGGCGCGATACCTGAAATCGTGCCGCTGCAGCTCTTTGCCTATTATGTGGCCAAGGAGAACGGCTGCGATATAGATAAACCCAAAAACCTCGCAAAATCAGTTACGGTGGAGTGATATATTCATGAGCGATATTTATGAAAACCCCCTGTGCGCACGCTATGCGTCAAAGGAGATGCAGTTTCTGTTTTCACCTGATTTCAAATTTTCCACATGGCGCAGACTGTGGATAGCTCTTGCGGAGAGCGAGCAGGAGCTGGGACTTCCCATCAGCGATCAGCAGTTAGCCCAGATGCGGGAGCATATTACCGATATCGACTATGAGCTTGCGGCGGAGTATGAGCGAAAGCTCAGACATGACGTCATGGCCCACATACGCACCTATGGTGAGGCCTGCCCTCTTGCAAAGCCGGTCATCCATCTGGGAGCGACCTCCTGCTATGTGGGTGACAATACGGACATCATACAGATGCGGAAGGCTCTGGAATTGATCAAGGGCAGACTGCTGGGACTTATCTCCAATCTGGCGGATTTCGCCGAGAAATGGAAGGACACCCCGGTCCTGAGCTATACTCATTTTCAGGCCGCCCAGCCTTCGACTCTCGGCAAGCGGGCCTGTATATGGCTTCAGGACTTCATGCTGGATTATGAGAGGCTTATCTTTGAGTTGGGCAAGCTGAGGCTGCTGGGCTGTAAGGGTACCACAGGTACGAGCGCGAGCTTTCTGGAGCTTTTCGGCGGAGATAAGGTAAAGCCGGGCGAACTGGAGAAAAAGATCGCTGAGAAAATGGGCTTTGACGCGTGCATGCCCATATCCGGCCAGACCTATACGAGAAAGGTCGACAGCTTTATTATAAACATCCTCGCCGGTATAGGACAGAGCGCCTCCAAAATGGCCACAGATCTGCGTCTCATGGCCCATATGAAGGAACTGGACGAGCCCTTTGAATCGGAGCAGGTGGGCTCCTCAGCCATGGCATATAAAAGGAACCCCATGCGCTGCGAGAGAATAGTGTCCCTCTCCAGACATATTGAGAGTCTTTGCATGAATACCGCAGCCACATCCTCAAACCAATGGCTTGAGCGCACCCTTGACGACTCGGCAAACAGGCGCATAAGCATCCCGGAGGCATTCCTGGCGGCAGACGCCGTACTGCTGCTGTGCATTAATGTAATAAAGGGAGCCATGGTTTATCCAAAGGCCATGGAGCGGCATCTGCGCGATGAGCTGCCCTTTATAGCCACCGAAAACATCCTCATGCACGGGGTCTCGCAGGGCGGAGACAGGCAGGAACTGCACGAGCTTATACGGCAGTACTCACAGCAGGCGGCTCTGAGGGTCAAGGCCGAGGGCGAGGATAACGATCTTCTGGACAGGCTCAAGGCCGATGAGCGCTTCGGGCTCAATGATGAGATACTGGATGAGCTTCTGGATATAAGGAAGTTTATCGGGCTCGCCCCGGAACAGACCGAAAGCTACCTTGAGCAGTATGTTCGTCCCGTGCTTGCGGACAACAGGGGAGAGCTGAGCGAGGAATCCTCTGTGCGTGTATAAGCGCATGGCTTAAAACGATATGAACAGCAGGAATGAGCGCCCCGGATAAAACCGGAGCGCTCATTCTGTCAAAAAAAGAAATCAGCTTTTATTGTTGTTCGGCCACCACTCTGGGACTGCCCCAGTAGAACAGGGCGACCGTTCCGGGTCCCGTATGACTGCCTATGGTGCAGCCGACGTAGTTGATGAGAACCTTGCCGTCAAGGTTCTTGAATTTTTCCTCCACCAGATCGGCCACGGCTCTTGCGTCCTCATAGCATGCGGACTGACTTATATAGCACTTCCCGGAGTAGTCCAGGCCGCCCTCGGCCTCCTCCTCCATGCATTCAACGATGCGCTTTATGACCTTCTTCTTTGTGCGGACCTTTTCCCGCGGGATGAGCCTGCCGGCCC
>JAFRAF010000176.1 GCA_017405545.1 Oscillospiraceae bacterium
ATAGAAATAGTCAAAAAGCTGCCATCGCCGCGGCGGTGACAGCTTTTTGTTCAACTCGACAGGGATTACGCTCCCACGGTGAATGCGGGGATGTATCCGTTATCAATTACCACCTGATGGCCCACATCGGAGAAGATGTAGTCGATGAAGGCCTGGGCGGAGGGGCTGGGCTCACTGCCGGAGACAAACATAACGGGACGCTGAATGGCGTACTCGCCGCTGACTATGGTATCCTCGGCGCAGGGGACGCCGTCCACCTTCATGGCGAAGAGGACCTGACCGTCCATGTTTGCCTTTGTGTAGGCACCGAAACCGGCATAGCCGATGGCCCACTTGTTGCCGGCGATGTTGGTGGCGAGCTCAGTCATGGAAGCGGACTGAGTAGCGGAGGCAGTGACTTCGCTGTCGCCCATAACGGTCTTCTGGAAGACCTCGTAGGCGCCGCCGGAGAGGTCGCGGATAAAGACCTGAATCTGCTCATCGGGGAGGGAGGGGTCAACCTCGTTCCAGGAGGTTATCTCGCCCGCGAAAATCTGACGGATGGTGTCAACGCTCATGTCATCCATGATCTCGCAGATGGGGTTCTCGGCGTTTACGGATACGGTCAGAGCATCCTTGGCGACAACGTACTCGTGATAGCCCTCGCCGAGAGCTTCCTTTTCGCTGTCCTTGATATCTCTTGCCAGCATGCCGAAGTCGCAGGTGCCGTCAAGCGCGGCGCTTACGCCCACACCGGATCCGCCGGGAGCCACATATATAGAGATGTTTTTATCCGGGAAAGAGGGGTCTACGGCATCCCAGGTGGTGTATTCATCCGTAAAGGATGAGGCGAGGGAAGAGATTATGGGGTACAGGGAGGTGGAACCGCAGAACATGATGCTCGACTGGAATTCTACATCAGCTTCCTGCGCATCGGCGGTCTCAGCCTCCTGTGCGTCTGCGCTTTCAGCTTCAGCCTCCTGCGCATCCGCGGTCTCCACGGCCTCAGAGCTGCCGTCAGCTGTATCGGTGCTGTCTGCGGTATCAGCGCCGCAGGCGGCAAGGGCAAACAGCATTGCCAGAGCCATAATCAGTGCAAGAAATCTTTTCATATCACTACTCCTAACTATATTTGATTCAGATAAAGATTTATCTATCTTGAGTATAGTCTCAATTATTATATTTATCAATATTTTCTATAATAGGATTTTTCAATAAAAAAGGCGCACTAATAGATTTTTTCTATAGTTATACTTGGACGGATTTGTATAGATTTTTTTCTGAAATCGTGAGAATTGCCGATAATCACTTGTTAAAAATTACAAAGCGTGGACCAGTCGAACGGGCGACGATCCACGCTATGCAATGATATGAAAAAACTGTGAAGCGATTCTTATTAGAGCATTTCAAGGAATGCCTCAAGGCGGGTCTCAAGCTGGCCTGTGTCGGCAGCGGAGTAATCTGTCTCCAGACTCAGGAAGGGGATACCGAGATTTGAAGCCATCTTACGGATAAGGGATGACTCAATATTATATGTGATGCAGGCCTGAAGTGTTATGTCCACTATGCAGTCCGCCTTAAACTCCTTAATAAGCTCGGGCAGGAGCTCCAGGCGCTTGTTGTTGGGGGTCATTACAGAGCAGCCAATCTCCAGATAGCGTCTGGCAATGGCCTCAAGAATATCATCGGCTTCGGCGTCTACCATCTGGAACGCGGCCTTATAACCGGAGCAGTTCTCAAAGCA
>JAFRAF010000177.1 GCA_017405545.1 Oscillospiraceae bacterium
ATACGCGGACAAGTACATGAAAAAAACCCTGCGTATGAGCGACCTTATGGATACGGAGCATCTCCGTGAGAAGCTGAAGGACATACTCCAGTGGCGCAATCTCACCATATCCGGCGGCTACGGTCACGAGCAAATAGATCTCGAGGATATGCTCCGGTGGATAAAGGAATTCGGCGATCACTTCATACCTTACATATGCGACACCACCGATTTCCTGACAGCAGCCGCAGACAGCGGGAAATCGATACTCTTCGAGGCCCAGCTGGGCGCCTTGAGAGATATAGACTTCGGAATATATCCCTACACATCCTCGTCTTCGACTATTGCTGCCTACGCGCCCATAGGTGCGGGCATCCCCGCAAAAAAGCTGGACAACGTAATCGGTATAATGAAGGCCTACTCCACCTGCGTGGGCGAAGGACCCTTTGTATGCGAGTTCTTCGGGGAGGAAGCTGAGAGCCTGCGGAAGGCCGGAGGCGAATACGGCGCGGCTACGGGACGCCCCCGCCGCGTGGGCGGCTTCGACGTGGTGGCCTCCCGCTACGGAGTTGCTTTGCAGGGGGCAGATGAGATAGCTCTTACCAAACTGGACGTGCTGTCCGGCATGGAAAAGATACCGGTCTGCGTGGCCTATGAAATAGACGGCGAACTGAGCTATACGTTCCCCGTGGGGGCGGCTCTTGAGAGAGCGAAGCCGGTTTATGAGTATCTTGAGGGCTTTGGCGATATCTCCGCCTGCAGGAGCTTTGACAGCCTGCCGGAGAGCGCCAGAAAATATGTCCGCTATATTGAAAAGGCGGTTGGCTGCCGCATCGGATGGGTGTCTGTGGGCCCCGGCCGGGACGAGTATATACGCATGGAGTCCGGCGCCTGTTTCGAGCAGGGATAAACATATAGGGGACAGATTGACAATAAGTCGAATACAGCACAGGGAGGGACTCCATTGCCGACAAACGACACGATTTACCGGCGCCTTTCAGAGCTGTCTGAGCCGGATTACAAGACCTTTTCAGCGAAGCTGACGCCAAACATAGCCGCTGATACTGTACTCGGGGTGAAGGTGCCGCGGCTGAGGGAGCTTGCGAAGCAGATTTACGGCTCTGCTGAGGCGGAGGATTTCATGAAAAAACTGCCCCACAGATACCTGGAGGAGAATATGCTCCACGGGATGCTTGTCGAGAGGATAAAATCATTTCCGGAGGCAGTAGGTGAGATGGAGCGCTTCCTGCCCTATGTGGACAACTGGGCCGTATGCGATATAATCAGCCCGAAGGCCTTTAAAAAGCATCCCGATGAACTGCTTGAGAAGATAAGAGCGTGGACAGAGTCTGAATATAGCTATACCGTTCGCTTCGGTCTTAAGATGCTGATGAGCCACTTTCTCGACGGCAACTTCAAGCCGGAATACCTGGAGCTGGCGGCGGGTATCCGTTCGGATGAGTACTATGTCAATATGATGCAGGCATGGTTCTTTGCCACCGCTCTTGCCAAGCAGTACGATGCGGCAATACCGTATATAAGAGACATGCGCCTTGAGCCGTGGGTGCACAATAAGACCATACAAAAGGCCATAGAGAGCAGAAGAATATCCGGTGAAACAAAGGAATATCTGAGGACTCTTAAAGTAAAATAAGAATACGTAAATGCCCGGAATTGCTTCCGGGCATTTACGCATACATACTATCTTTTTTGACCACAGCAGCATCTGTCGACACAGGGCCGCAGATGAAACCACAGGAGGATTTGCAAAAAACGGCAATACAGGCTGGATTGTATCGCGGTTTGCTGATGACCTGGTGATCACAGATCTGATCGAACCCGAAGCGTTGATGATACATCTTGTATTCGGGACGGACTGCCCTTTAAACATACAGGCGTCCGATCCTGCGATATATACAAAACAATAATCAACGCCGCTGTTCCTGAGGTAAAATCATGGAGGGTGAATTAAAAATGGGAGTTAAACAATCTACAAGCCCCGAGCCGGGATGATGCTGACCCGCGCTCCAGGTTAGAACCGACTAACTACAAGGGATTTAAAATAGTTAGTTGTCGCTAACTGAGGTCTATTTTAACGGATAAATGCGCTTTTGTCATGGTTTTTTTTAATTTTTTTTCTAAAAAAATGACTTGAAAATTTATTAAGAATATGATACATTGATTGGACAATACCGTACACTGAAGGAAAGCTGCTGACAACAGCGCTGATAACACTGAGAAAGCAGGAAATGTATCATGAAAATACGCAAATCATCTGAGGACTATCTGGTGGCCATGCTCATGATGCATGAAAAGCATGGCTATATCCGTTCGATAGATATCGCGGAACAGCTCGGTGTGACCAAGCCAAGCGTGAGCTATGCCACAAAACGGCTCAGGGAGAACGGCTATATCACCATGGACAGAGACGGCCTTATAACGCTCACAGACGCGGGGCTGGAAATCGCCGAAAACATTTACAACCGCCATAAGATCATCACTGAACTGCTGATAAGACTGGGCGTTGACGAGGAAACCGCCAGGGAGGACGCCTGCAAACTGGAACACGATTTCAGCGAAAAGAGCTTTGAAGCGGTCTGTCGGCATCTCGATTTTCAGGCCGATTAGATGAGATTCTGAGCCGCATTCCCATGGCTCCGCCTGTATGGAATAAAACCGGCATTGCCCTCATATACATGTACAACGGTATTATGGGGAGTGGTGCTGATTGCGAAGCAACATAGAAGAGCGGGCGGTAGAGCTTGCGGAGTACATCATAGAAAACCGGTCAACTGTTAGGGCCACTGCGAAGCGTTTTGGAGTGAGCAAATCGACGGTGCATAAGGATCTGTCAGAGCGCCTTGAGAATATCGACCGTCCCCTGTATGTACAGGTGAGAGAGGTTCTGGCAATAAACAAGGCGGAGCGACACATACGCGGCGGCCTGGCCACTCAAAGAAAATTCAAAGGGTAAACGCTGATTATCTGTGTGCCCGGCTTTGTTTTTACCGGCGCTGCGGCTTTCGAGCCGCGAATCATCCACAGCTGAAGAAAACCGTCCGAGGAGGTCTTTTTGAGACGTCCCCGGACGGTGGTTTTATATGGACATTTGAAAAGGCGGTTGTTTGATAGGATACCGGATGCTATTTGTTTATGAAATACAGGCCAACCATGCATATCAGTATTCCGATGATCTTTTCGGCTGTGAGGATTTCATGATATATCAGCCAACCCACAAAGATCAGAACTATAGCCAGCAGGGTGCTGGCCACAAGCTGGCCCGTGCTCACATTCCAGCCCAGCTTGTACATGTAAATAAAGCCGGCCTCAAGCCCCACTATGGCTATTCCCAGCACAAAGCTGCTCCAGTTGAGATGCCTGTATTCGGCGAAAAGATTGTGGCTGCTCTGGGTGACAAAGAAGAGAACAAGGCAGGCCGCAGCTCCCACCAGATAGGTGACTGACAGGGCGGCAAAGGGATTTATTTCCTCTGGTATCGACTTGGCGCAGATGTGGTAAAAGGTGTTGGACAGTACGACGATGAAAACGGGGATATACATGCTCATGGGGCTCATACCTCTATAACAGTAATATTGGGGGGACAAGTGTATAAAAGACAAAACCGACAGCCATCAGCCTGACTGTCGGTAGGTGCTCACCCGAGGGCAGTTGGACATGCCCTTTTTGATATTCATTGCCCGACAATTCACGCGCCGGGGCCGGTTTCAAACAGCGCTTGACGCACTGACGCCGCCCTGTGTTTCAGACGAACACATAGAGTAGAGGATATCGCTCAGTGCGCTGATATCCCCGGGAAGCTCATTCTTGGAGAACACACGGTGCTTGCCGTCCTTCAAAAAGAGCATGTTATCCCATATGTCCGCGAATTCCACGGGGTCGTGGCTGGCGTACAGGA
>JAFRAF010000178.1 GCA_017405545.1 Oscillospiraceae bacterium
ACAAAAAGCTCTATGAGGCCGGGGTATTCGTCAATCCCACCCTGCCTCCCGCAGTCGCCCCCAATGAGTGCCTGCTGCGTACAAGCTACATGGCAAGCCACACCGAGGCACTGCTGGACGAGGCCATGGATATAATGAAAGACGTGATAGTAAATGAGTAAGGTCGCGGTAGTCACCGGCGGCAGCAGCGGCATAGGGCTGAACATATGCAGGGCCCTTGCGGACTCGGGCTGCACGGTGTACGAGCTGAGCAGGCGCAGTCACAGCCATGAGGGCGTTACCCATATAAGCGCCGACGTGTCCGACGAACAGCAGGTCAAAAGCGCCATCGACAGCGTCGTCGCCCGGCAGGGCAGGATAGATATCCTCATATGCAACGCGGGCTTCGGCATATCCGGCTGCGCCGAGTTCACTGAGAACGCCGACGCAAAAAAGCTGATGGACGTGAACCTCTTCGGCGTGGTTAACGCGGTGAAGGCGGCCATTCCCCACATGCGCGAGGCCGGAGGCGGGCGCATAGTCTGCACCAGCTCCGTGGCAGGCGTGGTCCCCATACCCTTCCAGAGCTGGTACTCGGTGTCGAAATCCGCAATCAACGCATACACCGGCGCTCTGTGCAACGAGCTCAAGCCCTTCGGCATCAGCGTGTGCGCCGTAATGCCCGGGGATACCCGGACAGGCTTCACCTCAGCCCGTGAAAAGAGCGTCGCCGGCGATGACGTTTACGGCGGGCGCATAAGCCGCAGCGTGGGCAAGATGGAAAAGGACGAGCAAAACGGCAACTCCCCGGAAAAGGCCGGACAGTACATATGCAGAATCGCCCTTAAGCCCAGGGTCAAGCCCCTGTACACCATAGGCTTCGCCTACAAATTCCTTACGGTGCTCAATCAGCTGCTCCCCAGCGCCCTGCGCTCTTTCATATTGGGCATACTGTATTCGGGAAAATAGCCCGCAGTAAAAAACAAAGGCACTGCCTCAAAACAGCCCTTGCTGCTGTATCGAGGCGGCGCCTTTTTTGTTTTAAGTTCTGTATAAAAGATCAGCTGAGCTTTTCCATGTATTCCTCCGTGGAGCGGACTCTGCCCACGGCGGAGAAGGACAGTCTCTCAAGGTCGAGGAGTTCGCCCGCCAGCTTGCGCACATCGTCCACGGTCACGGCGTCGTACTCCGCCACCATGTCGTCCACGTCCTGCACATAGCCCATACAGAGCTCTCCCCTGCCCAGACGCATCAGTCTGGAGCTGGTCTGCTCCAGACCCATTATGGTGTTGGCCTTGAGCTGTTCCCTGACCCTGTCAAGCTCGCTCCCGCTGACCCCCTCGTCTCTGAAACGCTTCACCTCGTCTATGATGAGACGTAGAGCTTCGTCCTCGGACTCGGGGCTCGCGGCGAACTCAATCACGGTACAGCCCGTGTCGGAGTAGGAGCCGGCAAAGCTGTCTATGGAGTAGCACAGCCCTCTCTGCTCCCTCACCAGCTGAAAAAGCCGGGATGACATGCCCCCGCCCAGAATGTTCACCATGAGCTGGGCGGTATAGCGCCTGTCGTCCGAAAAGCTGATGCCGGGAAAGCCCATGCATATGTGGTTCTGCTCTATTTTCTTTTTCTTCACGGTAAAGGCGGGGCTGTACTCCACCGTCTTTAACCGCCGGACCCTCTTTTTTGGCATGGCCGAAAAGCGCCGGGCCAGGTACTCAATATCGCTGTCCTCAAAGCTGCCGGACAGGGCCACCACCGTGGAGGCGGAGCGGTAGTTTTCCTCCATGAAGCTTTTAAGAAAGCGCCCGTCCATCTTCTCCAAGGTGTATTTTCTTCCCAGTATGGGCCTTGCAAGACTGCTGCCCCTGTATATGGCGGCCACGAGGCGTTCAGCGGCCAGATCGTCCGGGGTGTCCTCGTACATATCTATCTCCTCGAAGATAACGCCCCGTTCGCTGCGCACATCCTCATCCCTGAACAGGGAGTCGAAAAACATGTCGCAGAGTATCTCCGAAAGCTGTCCCAGATGGCTGTCCAGAGCCTTGCCGTAGAAGCAGGTCATCTCTCTGGTTGTGAAGGCGTTGGTCTGTCCGCCTATGCCGTCCATGAGGCTGGCAAGCTCCGCGGCGCTGAAACGGCTGGTGCCCTTGAAGGACATGTGCTCGATATAGTGGGCCGCACCGTTTTCAGAGCCCTTTTCACAGCGGGAGCCAGTGCCCACCCAAATGCCCAGAGCGACGCTGCGCACATAGGGGATGCGCTCATACACTATTCTTACCCCGTTGGGCAGAGTTATCCTTTCGTACATAGTTCCTCCAAATCAAAGCCATGAGGAGTCAAAGGGGGCCTGAGCCGGGCGGCGGCTGCCCGGAAAACTCCCGGATATTCTTTCCCCCAAGGCGCGGTAACGCGTCTTGGGGGTAGTTTGTCATATGAACAGGGTCTGTCCCCTTGCTCAGGGTTCAGATGCTTGTCCTATCTTCTGTCGGGTCTGCGGGGACGGCGTCCTCCCTCTCTGGGGCCGCCCTCTCTGGGAGCGCTCTGGCTGTCGCCGTCGGCCTCGCCGCCCTCCATCTCGCGGATGGCGTCCTTTCTGGACAGGTTCACGCGGCCTCTGTCGTCTATCTCGACTACCTTTACCCAGGTCCAGTCGCCCTCGTTGAGGACGTCCTCAACCTTCTCGGTGCGCTTGAACTCCAGGTCCTTTATGCGTATCATGCCGTCCTTGCCGGGGGCCAGCTCCACGAAAGCGCCGGTGGGTATGACCCTTACGACCTTGCCGTAGTAGAGCTTGCCTATCTCGGGGACGAATACGATGTCGTCGATGGTGCGCTTGGCGGCTCTGCAGGCCTCGATATCCGGGGCGCAGATGAATATGCTGCCGTCGTCCTCTATATCTATCTTGCAGCCTGTGTCGGCGGTGATCTTCTG
>JAFRAF010000179.1 GCA_017405545.1 Oscillospiraceae bacterium
CGGCCAGTGGTACAGCGACGCCATTATCTGGGCCAATACAAATGAAATCGTTAACGGCTACGGCGAGGGCAACTTCGGCCCCACGGACACCATCACGAGAGAGCACTTCGCCACCATCCTCTACCGCTACGCCCAGTTCAAGGGCACGGCTGTGAGCCCCGACGCGAACATCCTCGATTTCGACGACGCAGGCGACGTCAGCGATTGGGCTGTCGAGGCTGTACGCTGGGCCGTGCAGCTGGGGATCATCAACGGCCGCACGGAGAGCACCATCGTCCCGGCCGGCACGGCGACCCGCGCCGAGGCGGCGACGATTCTGATGCGGTTCGCGGAAAATGTAAAAATAGAGGTTTAAACAAATAAAAAGGGGCTATAGCGAAATAGCCCGAAAATACAAGAGGCCGAGGTGACTGAAAACAGTCGCCTCGGCTTCTCATTTGTGGTGAAATTAGTTGTGAAAGAAACAATATCGCAAAACGATTATGACACAAAAGTATTCTCCGACGCATGACACCTCCTCGACTTGACCGGTCGGAAGGTGTTTTTTTGATGCTTACAGGGCTAATGAAGGGCACCTCAGTCCAAAGAACAGAATAAGGTGCAATTAATTGCGCAAATTTGAAAAGTAACAAATCATTTTTACGCCAATCATACCAGCTTTTCTCACACCTTAACCATCGCGTAGGTAATGAGCTCGCAGTGTTTTAGCAGGTCGTGATACGCTTTGGCCTGCTCCTCTGGGAATTATTCTTGTCCTCGCTATTACGCCGCCACGTTCAGCGGGTTGTTAAATATTTTCAAATTGTTCAATGGAATGACTGGAGCAAAAACTTCAAAGCAAAAAGCAAAGACGGTTCTTAACATGATATTTGAGTCGGCTATTGACGATGAACTGATTCAGAAGAATCCACTTAAATCGAAGCGTTTGAGGATAACTGGAGCGGAAAGCACAACAACAGAAGTGTATTCGGTTCGACAGATGCAGTACCTGATCAGACATATTTCAGATGTGAAAAAGAAAGATGATCAGATCTATCTCGCGTTGCAGGCACTGCATCCTTTGAGGCTTGAAGAAGTCCTCGGGCTTAAATGGGCAGATGTTAACCTTGAAAACATGACAATACATATTCGCAGAGCTGTAACGCATCCAACAAGGAATCGGCCGGAAGTAAAAGTTCCGAAGACAGAAGCAAGCATACGGATAATAGGTTTGTCCGGTATAGCTGCATCGTACCTGATTTCCGGAAATCCGGATGATTATATTCTTGGAGGGGTCGAGCCATACTCGTATCAGAGGGTACGAAGGATGTGCGAGCGCATACAACGTGATACCGGATTTGAAGAGGAAGTCACCCCAAGTAGATTCAGGACGACGGTCTTGACTGACATATACGATCAGACAAAAGACGTGACGATCGCACAGGCGGCCGCCGGTCATACGACCGCGGCCATGACGCTTAAGCATTATGTCAAATGTCGTGAAAACGTTGGGCGGATGGCAGACGTAATCGACTCTGTTTACACACAATGACTCATAAAAGTTGCAAAAAAGTTGCAAATCTTACTCAAAACAAAGAGATGAGGTCAAAGAGACAAAAATGAAACGCGCTAAAAAGTGCGGAAAAAGCAATAAAAAACGCCCATTTCCAAAGAAACAGGCGTTAAAAGTATGGAGCTGCTGGGCAGATTCGAACTGCCGACCTCATCCTTACCAAGGATGCGCTCTACCTCCTGAGCTACAGCAGCATTGGCGACCGAGATGGGGCTCGAACCCACGACCTCCAGCGTGACAGGCTGGCGTTCTAACCAGCTGAACTACTCGGCCATCACCAATTATGTTGCTTGGCAACGAGGGTAATTATACAAAAATAATTGAATTATGTCAAGAGCATTTTCCGAGGTTTTCAAATATTTTTTTCATTTTTTCACGGTGGAGTTCAGCTGTTAACTCAAGCAGTGCACCGCTGATGGGTTCATTAAACACAAGCCGACGGGCGTGAAGAGCCTGGGTACGGATATCCAGTGCGCCGGAGGCGGCCTTGGACGCTTCCGTGAAGTAAAGGCTGTCGCCGAGGAGTGGAAAACCGGAATAGAGACAATGTACCCTTATTTGATGGGTGCGGCCCGTCTCAAGCACAAGGCGCAGGGCTGAGACCGTATATCCTTCAATCTCGCCGGAGGCAATCAGCTCATAATTTGTGACGGCGTTCTGTCCGTCGGGGGAGACGACCCGGAGGATATCGCCCTCCCGGGCCCTTTTGATGGGCATATCGATTCTTCCGAAATCTGAATCCGGTCTGCCCAGGACCAGAGCGAGGTACTCTTTTTCTGAGCTCTCGGCGGACAGGGCCTTTATCGTCCTGTCCTTCATATAACCGTTTTTTGAAAACAGCACTACGCCGCTGGTATCCCTGTCCAGCCGGTTGACAGCATGGCAGGGCCCGTTGAGATATGCGGCAACATAGTTTGCCAGGGTGCCCGTATAACGGCTGTGGGTGGGGTGTATGATGATACCCTCAGGCTTGTTGACGGCCAGGAGTCCCTCGTCCTCATATATGATGTCGAGTTCTCCGGGTTCCGGCACGATGTCGCCGGGGGGCTCGGCGGAGTCTATGTCCACTGTGAGCATGTCACCGGGCCGGAGAAGCCTTGTGGTGAAGGCGGACAGGCCGTTGACCTTTATCCCGTCGCTGTTTTTCAGGCGGCGAACAAGGGTGGAGGATATGGTCAGCTCACGGCGGAGAACGCCGTAGACCTTTCTGCCCTCGTCGTTTTCTGACGCGGTGTATGTGAGTATCATCTGAGCTTTTTCAGCTCCTCCACGATCTCCTCGAACTGCATACTGTGGGAGGCCTTGACCAGGACGGTGTCGCCCTTGCGAATAAGTGAGGGGAGTACGGAGAAGAGCGCTTCCTTCATGGGAAACTGCCATGCACCGGAGCTCCTGCCGGTGGATATGAAGCCCTTATATATGAACTCGGCCAGTCTGCCGCAGCAAATGACGGAGTCTATGCCCTTTTCCGCGCAGAGGACGCCGATGCCGCGGTGCAGTTCCTTCTCATTTTTGCCCAGCTCCATCATGTCGCCCAGTATGGCCACCCGGCGGCCCTTTACGGCCGACAGAGATTCAACGGATGCGCTGACGGAGTTGGGATTTGCGTTGTAGCAGTCGTCGATGACAGTGATATACCCGGTGTCTGAGACATTGGCGCGGCCGCCTACGGGGCGGTAATCGGCAAGGCCCCTGGCTATATCCTCATCACCCAGGCCGAAATGCTTCGCGACCGCGGCCGCGGCCAGCGCCGCATAGACCAGATGCTGTCCGAAAGCCGGGATGAATACAGGGAAACTGCCTCCGCTCCAGCAGATATCGCAGCTGATGCCGTTAAAGCCTTCGGAACAGATGTTCCGGGCGTGGAAGTCGTTATCCTCACCGAAGCCGTAGCAGAGCTTTTTAATGCCCGGTTCAAAGGCTCTGAGCCTGCTGTCATCTCCGTTGACAACCAGAGTGGCGTCCATATCCATGAAATCACAGACCTCGCCCTTGGCCCTGAGCACGCCGTCCAGATCCCCGAGGGTCTCAAGATGGCAGTAGCCGATGTTGGTCATGAGACAGACGTCGGGGCGTACCATATCCGCCAGCCGGGACATCTCTCCGAAATCGGAGATGCCCATCTCGACCACGGCCATCTCACAGTCCTCCGGCACCGAGAGCAGAGTGAGAGGGACGCCGATCTCGTTGTTCAGATTCTCAGGCGTCTTGAGCACCTTGTATTTTGTGGACAGGACCGAGGCGACCATCTCTTTTGCGCTGGTCTTGCCCACGCTGCCCGTGACGCCGATGAAGGGAATGTCGAACAGGCTGCGGTAGTATTTCGCGATGGATTTCAGCGCTTCGCCCACGGAGTCCACAAGTATGCAGGGACCGCCCGGGGCCTCCGGCTCATGCTCGACCAGACAGCAGGCGGCGCCGGCCTCAAAGGCGGCAGGCACGAAGCTGTGGCCGTCAACACGTTCGCCTTTAAAGCATACAAACAGATTTCCCGGCCGGATCTGACGGTTATCTCTTACGACTCCGGTGATGCAGCTGTCCTGCAGTTCAGCTGCGCCGATATAATTGCCCTTACATGCGCGGGCGATGTCGGCGAGAGTGAGCGCTTTCATATTCATATGGGTCTCCATTCTGCCGCCCTGTCAACGGAGCTCGTATTATCTCCGCAGGCGGACTGAGTTGATTGCCGCATGCCGTACTCAGTTTATCCGGGACAGCGGCGCGGCTGCAGCTTTGTATTTGGTTAAAACCGTTTTCCCATTGTTACCGGTACTTCTTAAGGGACTCCGTGATAATAAGCTCACAGAGACTGTTGTAATCTATGCCGTCCGCGGCTGCCTCCTGGGGGAGCAGGGAGGTGGGGGTCATGCCGGGGAGTGTGTTGGCCTCGAGACACCATATGTCACCATTTTCGTCCACGATAAAGTCCATGCGGGCATAGATCTCCAGCATGAGGGCGTTGTACACGTCAACGGCGCTCTGCTTGAGCCGCTCGGTGAGCTCGGGGGAGAAGTCGGCGGGGCATATCTCATCGGTCATGCCGCTCTGGTACTTGTTCTTATAGTCGAAGAAGCCGGACTTGGGGCATATCTCAATGGGGGGCAGGGCCCTGCCCATTATAACGCCCACGTCAACCTCGCGGCCCTTTACATAGCGCTCCACAAGGGCCCAGTCCTCAAACCGGAAAGCCATATCCAGGGCGGCATGGTATTCTTCCGCTGTATTTGCGATAGATGTTCCCACGGAGGAACCGCCGGAACGGGGCTTTACTACGCAGGGCAGGGTGGGCTCAGGCCGCTTTTCCTGCCTGATGTTCACGGCGAAGCCATCGGGGGTGAGTATGCCGCTCTGTTGGAATATCTTCTTTGCCACCTCTTTGTTCATGGCGAGGACGCTTCCCAGGCTGCCGCAGCCCGTATATCTGATGCCCTCTATGTCGAAGAGAGCCTGCAGCTTGCCGCTCTCGCCGTCGCTGCCGTGGAGGGCCATGAACACTATGTCAGCGGCCCTGCATACCTCGACCAGATTGTCGCCTATAGATGAATCATTGTCCTGATTACGCATGGCCTTTACTGCCTGCAGGTCGGGGATGTCCTCGTTTATGGATACTGCCGCATCGCCCTGATCTTTTTCAAAAATATCCTCGGGCCTGTCGTATGAGCCGGTGTACCCGAAAAAGGAGTCGACCAAAACTGCCCTGTGTCCGTTCTGCTTCAAAGCGGCGGCAATCAAAGTGCCGCTTTTAAGGGACACGTCCCGCTCAAGCGACAGTCCGCCGCATAATACGATAATATTCATAATGCCTCCGGAAATAATAAGTAGAGATATGTTCAACTGCGTTTTAATCACGTATATTACATTATTTTTCCACGTTTTAGCCGCTGTGTCAATATCATTATTGAATAATGAATACAAATTAATAATAAAATGAGTTAATATTGGCAAAAAACCCTTGCAAAATATGATATGTGATGATATAATCCTTTTATCAGTAGACTTGTGTTGGCTTGAGTGGGCATGACCCACTCTCTTTTTTGCGTAAAAATGTTTTTCAATGGGCATACATGTGTGCCTGCGCATATAAGAGTATATATGACCGGAGAAATTGATACATGAGTAAGATAACGGATAAAGTCTGGGCTCTGGCAGAGCCGGTTGCAAAAGAAAACGGATGCGAGGTCTGGGACGTGGAATATGTCAAGGAGGCCGGACAGAACTACCTGCGTGTCTATATTGACAGAGAAGAGGGCGTCGACCTGAGCCAGTGTGAGGCGGTCAGCAGGGCTCTTGATCCCATACTGGAAGAGGTGGACCCCATCCCGGACAGTTATATATTTGAGGTCTCGTCCGCCGGGGCGGAGCGCGCGCTGAAGCGGCCGGGCGACTTCCAGCGTTTTATCGGCAGCCTTGTGGAGGTCAGACTGTACAAGTCCAAGTTTGACAGCAAGGTGCATATCGGCAGGCTCCTCGCCTATGACGACGGGGCGGTCGAGGTGGATTCAAAGGGAGAGCCCCTGAGATTTGAAAAAAACGAAGTAGCCGGAGTCAGACTCCGTATGGAATAATTTGGAGGAACACAGAAAGATGAACGCCGAGTTTTTTGAAGCTGTTGCTGACATTGAAAAAGAAAAGGGCATACCCAAGGAGTATATGCTTGAGAAGATAAACCAGGCGCTGCTGGCGGCCCTTAAAAAGGACTATCCTGCGGCGGCCGACTGCTGCAAGGTCGATGTGGATGAGGAAAAAAAGCGCATCGACATGTACATCCAGAAGACGGTAGTCGAGGAAGTGGAGGACCCGGATATCGAGCTTACACTTGACGAGGCACAGAAGATATCCGCGAAAGCCCAGCTCGGGGATATCATAAACATCCCCGTTGAAACGAAAAAGTTTGGCAGAATAGCGGCCCAGGCGGCAAAGCAGGTCATTATCCAGGGCATACGGGAAGCTGAGCGCAGCATGGTCTATCAGGAGTTCACTTCCAAGGAGCATGAGATACTCACCGGAATCGTATCCCGCACAGACCTGAAAAACGGCGCTTTGGCCATAAAGATAAGCTCAAACTCCGAGTACACCGAGACCCTACTCATGGCGGGGGAGAGAGTGCCCGGCGAACAGTTCCGTGAGGGCGACAGGATACGCGTATATGTGGTCGAGGTGCGCAGAGCCACATCGGGCCCCCAGGTCATAATCTCCAGGACCCATCCCGGCCTTGTGAAGCGGCTGTTTGAGCTGGAGGTGCCCGAGATAGTCGACGGAACGGTTGAGGTCAAGAGCATTGCCCGTGAGGCCGGCAGCAGGACAAAGATCGCCGTCATGTCCAACGATCCCGCAGTGGAGCCCATCGGCGCCTGCGTCGGACCCAAGGGCGGCCGTGTGGCGGCCATAGTTGACGAGCTGCGGGGAGAGAAAATAGATATAATCAAGTACAGCGATGACCCGGCGGAATATGTGGCTGCGGCCCTTGCCCCGGCGGACGTGGTGGAAGTAACCATGCTTGACGAGGGCAAGAACTGTCAGGTGATCGTACCGGACGGGCAGCTCTCACTTGCCATTGGCAAGGAGGGGCAGAATGTGCGTCTCGCCGCGAAGCTGACAGGCTATAAGATAGACATAAAGCCCGAGAGCAAGGCATTATAAACTGACAATAAAAGGAGGCGGCCACGTGCCCAAGAAGATACCTATGCGGCAGTGTTTAGGCTGCCGTGAGATGAAACCCAAGCGGGAGCTCATAAGAGTTGTCCGCTCTCCCGAGGGGGAGATATCCATAGATAAAAAGGGGAAAAAGCCGGGGAGAGGTGCCTATGTCTGTCCCGACGCTCAGTGCCTTAAGAAGGCGATAAAATCCAAAGCTCTTGAGCGGGCCTTCGGCCTGCCCGTGCCGGAGGAAGTATTCTCCACCCTGGCTGAGCAGATGGAGGAGAGCGATGGCTGACAGTTTGAGACTTATAGGCCTGGCCAGGCGGGCGGGCTTCCTCGAATACGGGGAGGAGACCGTGGGAGCCTCGGCTCGGGCTGGGAAAGCAAAAGTGATACTGATCGCGTCTGACGCGTCGAATAACACTAAGGCGAGGGGCAGGAATTTTGCCCGTTACGGCGATATCCCGGTGCTGGAGATCCCGTTCACAAAGGAGGAACTGGGAGCGGCCCTGGGAAAGGGAGTGACCGGACTTATCAGTATAAGCGACGCCGGTCTTGCAAGCAAATTTGTTTCTGAGCTTGCGGCGGCTGAGCCTGGGAAGTACACCGAGCCCGCGCAGAGGCTTGCGCTCAGGGCAGAGAAGGCTGCAAAGCTCAGGGAGGAAGCGGCCGCGCACAGGAGAAATCAGAAGCTGGGTAAGAGGAGGATGAAATAATGAGTATGATGATCAAATACAGAGTTCATGAGGTCGCAAAGGATTTCAAGACCAACTGGAAGAATATTGCGGAGATTATGACTCAATACGCAACTACCCCCAAGAATCATATGCAGCCGCTCGAAGAGGAAGAGCTGGATGTGGTTTTTGAATACCTTACCCAGCACAATCAGATCGAAAGTCTGGATGAGCTGTTCGCGCCTGTCCCCGAATCCAACAAAGAGGAGAAGGGCGGCAAAGCGCAGCAGCCCAAGCAGGCCAAAGCGGAGCAGGATGTGAAGCAGAAACCCCAAAAGCAGGAGCAGCAGCCCCAGCGGCAGCAGCCTGCCCAGAATAACGGACAGCAGCCGCAGAAGAAGGCCGACAAGCCCCATCAGGCCCGCCAGGTCCCACAGAAGCGTATAATAGACACCTCCGGCGCGACAATAAATATAGCCAAGTACGATGAGCGTCTGGACAATCTTGTCCCCGAGAAGACCGAGAATATGAAGCGGGGCAAGGAGAAATTCACCAAGCGCTCCCAGAACAGGGGCTCCAACGCCAACTTCGGGGCGAAACGCCGCCAGGAAGAGCGGGACAAGATGCAGAAGCTCCAGCTTGAGATAGCCAAAAAGGCCCCGCTGAAGGTCCAGATCCCAGATGAGATTGGTGTGGGCGAGCTGGCGTCACGCATGAAGAAGACAGGCGCAGAGGTCGTAAAGCAGCTCATCAAGATGGGTGTCATGGCATCCCTGTCCGATATAATCGACTATGACACTGCGGCTCTTGTGGCCATTGAGCTGGGCTGCAAGGTCGAGCACGAGGTCGTGGTAACCATAGAGGAAAAGCTCATCGACGACCATGTGGATACTGACGAAGAGCTGGAGGACAGAGCCCCCGTGGTTGTGGTCATGGGCCACGTAGATCACGGCAAAACCTCCCTGCTCGACAGGATACGCAGTGCGAATGTAGTGGCCGGAGAGGCAGGCGGCATCACCCAGCACATCGGCGCTTACAGGGTGGAGATAAACGGCAAGCCCATAACCTTCCTGGACACCCCGGGACACGAGGCATTTACCTCCATGCGCGCCCGCGGCGCCATGGTGACCGACGTAGCCATACTGATAGTTGCGGCGGACGACGGCATCATGCCCCAGACGGTGGAGTCCATTAACCACGCCAAGGCGGCGGATATACCGATAATAGTAGCTATAAACAAGATGGATGTGCCCGGCGCCAATCCCGAGAGGATTCGCCAGCAGCTCACCGAGTATGAGCTGGTGGATGAGAACTGGGGCGGCGACACAATAATCTGCCCCATATCCGCCAAGACCGGCGAGGGTATTGACAACCTGCTGGAGATGGTGGCCCTCACAGCCGAGATGCGCGAGCTCAAGGCCAATCCCAACAGGGCCGCCAAGGGCACTGTCATTGAGGCGAGACTGGATAAGGGCCGCGGCCCCATAATGACCGTCCTCGTGCAGAACGGCACCCTCAGACAGGGCGATATCATTATCGCCGGCACAGCGGTGGGCCGTGTCCGCGTCATGATGAACGACAAGGGCGAGAGAGTCAGCGAAGCAGGCCCCTCCGTGCCTGTGGAGGTCACCGGTATGTCCGAGGTGCCCGGAGCGGGCGATACCTTTAACGCCGTGGCCGACGAGAGAATGGCCAAGGAACTGGCCGCCCAGCGCAAGGACGAGATCAAAAACGCCGGCAGCCAGTCCAGAAAGGTCACCCTTGAGGACCTGTTCGCACATATCAAGGAGGGAGAGCTGAAGGAACTGAATATAATCGTCAAGGCGGACGTGAAGGGCTCTGCCGAGGCCATCACCTCCTCCCTTGAGAAGCTCTCCAGTGAGGAGGTCA
>JAFRAF010000180.1 GCA_017405545.1 Oscillospiraceae bacterium
CCGGCTTCGCTGTTCCCGTCCCTTGGCTTCCGCCCTCCTGCAAAGGCTCCTGTGCCTGAGCCTGTGCGGGCTCCTGGCCGTTTCCTGCCGCGGCTGCAGCTTCTTCCGACGCCGCCTCATCGTTTTTTACCTCCGATGCTTCAGCCGTTGAGGAGCCCGGCCTTTCCACTTGATACTGATCCTGTCCCGTCACTATCGCCGGAATCGGCGCGCCGTGAGTTCCGGGCGAGCTTCCTCCGAAACAAAAGGCGATCGACAGCACCGCCAGAACGACGACCGGTACAAGGACCTTCCATTTGTTCTTTTTCCACCACATAAGCAAATCCTCTTACAGCAGTTTGGCCCCGCCCAACAGGTTAAACAGCATCTGCGCTATCTCACAGCGCTTTATCTGCACCGTGGGCTCAATATTCAGAACGGAGTCGTCCAGTATACCCCTGCCATAGCAGAAGGCCAGCGACGCGCGGGCCCAGTCCGCCGATTTGACATAGTCTCCGAACTGGGCGAGGATATCCCGGACAGCAGCGGCGCTGTACTCCGTATCCATGCCGCAGAGCTTTGCCGCTCTGGCCACCATTGTGGCCGCCTCCTGGCGGGTGATGGTGCCCTCGGGGTTGAACTTGCCGTTGCCGACGCCGTTTACTATGCCATAGGTATTGGCAGTATCTATATAAGGCGCGTACCACCTGTCCGCTGTCACGTCAGTGAATACGCCCCTCGCCTTCGGCTCAAGTCCCAGCGCACGCACGGTGATGGCGGCAAACTGAGCCCGGGTCATGCTGGCGTCGGGGGCAAAGTTGCCGTCCCCCATGCCGTTTATTATTCCGCGGGCGGCAAGTGCTTCTATTGCGGCCCGGTTCACATGGCCGGATATGTCGTCAAAGCTTGTGCCGGGCGCCGTAACGGGGACGCGCTTCACATCCTCATGCTTTCCCGGCAGGCCGCCCGTCTCCCCGGACTGTCCGCCGGAGATGCTTATGGCGTCATCCATGCGGAACAGGCTGTTTTTGCCGGAGGCGGCCCGCTGCGCCGCCACAAGGGCGTAGAGGCACTGCTCTGTGGACATCTGGTTGTTGCCGCTGCCCTCGGCGCTGTGCCTGAACCCCCCGTCGGGAGAGTTGTAGCTCATGATATTGTCCAGCAGCGTGTGCCCGTTTTTCACAAAGCGAGCGTCGTCTGCCGGGATGCCCAGCTCGCACAGGGCCACAAGTATCTGCGCGGCGCTCTCCGAGTTCAACACGCCCCAGGACGCGAAGCCGCCGTCCGGGTACTGCTGCGCGCTCATGCACTCAAGGGCCTCCTGCGTGGCTTTTTTGACCGCCGGCTGGTCCTGATACCTTGCCAGGGCCTGGAGGGCCATTCCGGTGATATCCGGGTCAGAGACCTGGCCGTCGGCCGAGGCCGCGGACGTCCCTCCCGAAAGGCTCCAGCCGCCGTCGGGAAGCTGGCAGCTGAGTATGCGGTCTATGTACATCTGCCGCGTGGCCTGCGTGCCGGCTCCGGGATTCTGCGGCATGGGATAATCCCGGGAATCCAGGGCGATCAGCGCCCATATCGGGCCGTTCAGCCCCTGCCATACGGTCTTGTCGTAGTCTCCGAGAGGCATGGTCAAATCGTAACCTGCCACGCTTCGGGCGTCCACACCGATGGAGGTCAGCGCGACTATCAGTCGGGAATACTCGGTGTACTTCTTATCATGGAGCACGCCCTTCACATCACGGACATATTCCTCAGCCCTTGTGTAGTAGTCTTGATAGTACTGCTCCGGAATCTCGTATCCACTGCGTGCCAGGCCCAAAATCGCCCAGTCTCCGCCTATTGCGCCCGGCTGGGGTGTCTTTATCGTATCATACATGTACGCCGCCGACCTGTTTATCGAGTCGGAGAGGGCTTTTTCATCCATTGCCCCCGCCGGCAGCGCAAGGGCCAGCAGCGTCACTGCGGCCAGCAGGAGGCATAATATGCGTCTTCTCACAGGGAAATCTCCATTCAGCGTTTTATATAAATATGTATTATACCACACATTTTTCCGCAAAACAATGCGGTTGCATCCAACCGCACTCTTTTCCGGAAAAAGGCCTTCTGCCCAGGCGGCAGCCGGATTCCGGCTGCCGCCCGAACAAAGGTGCTTTGAATGATTCTATTCCGGCCGCGGGGTATGTCCCCGACCCCGCGCCCTCTGAATCACGCGGACTTGGGCCGCATGTTTATCAGCTTACTGCTTCACGCCCTCGGCAAAGCGCATGAACAAAGTCGCAGCCTGTGCGCGGGTGGCGTTGTCACCGGGCAGCAGATTATTGTTGTTGTCTCCCTGCATGATCTTCTCCTGCACAGCCCAGCGGACCGCTTCAACAGCCCATTCGCTGACGTCCAGCGCGTCGTCGAAGTCGAGTATATTCGCGTCGGGGCTCACAGCCGTACCCTTGAGCTGAGCATAGCGGTAGAGTATGGTCACGAACTGCTCTCTCGTGATGTCGTCGTTGGGGCCGAACTTGCCCTCGCCGTAGCCGTTGACTATCTCGTTTACATTTGCCCAGATTATGGCGTCGGTGTACCACTGACCGTCCTCCACGTCGTCGAAGGCGTTCTCGCCGTCAACTTCGGGCTCACCCTCAAGGCGATAGAGGATTGTCACTATCATGGCTCTCGTCGTCGTGCCCTGAGGATCGAAGCGGTCGGAGGCCACGCCGTTCATAAGGCCGTTCTCTATGGCGTAGTCTATGCTCTCGTGATACCACTGGGTGGTGTCCACATCCTTGAAGGGCGCGGCGGGGCAGTTGTCATGGCCGGGAGGATTGTCCGGAGCCTTCTCCTTGAAGCTGGCCGTGACAGTCGCGCCGCCCTCGGGCATCACAAAGCTGTATGTGCCGTCGTCGTTGGCGGTGACAGGCACCTCCTTGCCGTTTTTGTCGGTCCCGGTGACCTTGTCGGTCTCGTAGCCATCGGCGGGTTTCGGGGTGACGGTCACGTCGACGCCCGCAGTGGCCTTGGCCGGGCTGACGGTCACAGTGCCGTTCTCGGCGGGAGTGATGTCAACGGGGGCCGTGCTCGAAGATCCGCCTCCTCCGCCGCTGAAGCTCTCTCCTCCGTAGTCCTTGGTGTAATCATCCGTATAAAACCAGATCATCACAGAGTCTTTTGTAATCTTGTATCCGTCCGCTGCTGTGGTCGCCGCTTTGCCGTTTACCATATACAGCCATCCCGAGTTGCTGCCGTGAGCCATCTCCTCGTAGCCTCCGATGGACGGGAAATAGCCGTTCCCCTTCTGCACATAATCAATGTCATATTTGTTTAACGTTGCGAGCAGTGCATCTTCCGCGGTCGCGTCCTTGGCTTTCAGCGTTACCATGTCGCTCTCAACATCACCGAGCAGAGAGAAGTACTTATCCGGATTGTTCTTGTAGGTCAGAGCATTGCCGCAGGTATCAGCGTCGTGAACCAGGATCTTTACGGTTACAGTGACGACATCTGAACCGCCGCTGCTTTTGGGTTCGAGCGTGACCTTTATGGTATTTCTCACGCCGGAGCTTATATCATCTTCGGTAATAGTGAAGGTATTGCTTGCGGTGACATAGCCCTCTTTTTCCACCTTGTAGGTATAGCTGCCCACGTCGAGGTTGTAGGCTTTGTCGTTTGCGGAGGAAGGAGCCACCACTGCTCCGTCTTCGGAAAGCACCGTGACGCTCGCAGTCGACGGAACAACGGAGAAATCTACGCCCGCCTTTACGGGAGTCGCTGCAGCGGGTACCCTCTCATCAATACTGCCGCTGAAGTCATATATACGGTACGGCTCACTGCCTACATTTGCCAGTGCAATAAGGCCGCGGAAGCCCTGCTCTGTTGCGAAAGAGCTGTTTACGGGCTTAAAGCTCGCCTGATCTTCACCGACAAAGGTCAAAATGCCGTCAACAAGGCTCTTGCCGCCTTCGCCTGCGGTCACATCGGCGGGGTTTTCCGACACTGCGGCAAGGCCCGCCATAGCAAGGCCGGTAGATGCGGCGTTGCCGAGAGAGCCGTCTTCAGCCTGAGCCTCCTTGAGCGCGGCCGCAGCTTCGCCGAGAGCAGTCTGCACATCGCTCTCTGAATTATACGGCGCAAGAGCCAGCATCATCGGCGTAAGGCCATCCGTACCCCATGCGGTGCTGAGCCAATCGCTTTTCTTTTCAATGGCGGCGGTTTTCAGCTTATCAAGCTGATCCTGGCAATCGTTGAACTGCTGGTAGGCAATCATGATATACGGCATTGCATAGATGTTGCCCGCCGCGGCGGTGAGCGCTCCATCCTCGCCGAATGTCAGCTCATCGAGTCTGGCCACGGCGTCCAACGTTTCTCCCTCGGCCGTAGTAAGCTGCCTGGGGTCATATTTCATTGCCGCCAGAGCTATTATGTTCTTTGCAACGTCGGAGGGGGAAGACGCCGACACTATATCCGCTATGGCCTTATCGACCATATCCTGCTTCTGCGCATCCGTGAGCTTGCTCTCGCTGTCCGGGAATGAAGCCTCATATGCCGCCATATCCGCAGCCAGCCAGGGGGCGTTGGCGTCTGCGGCGACGCCTGACTCCGCATACTTGGCGGCGATGTTGTCGCGCACCTGCTCTGCCGTCACATCGTCGGGTTCTACAGCGGATGTGCTGCAATCAAAGGTGATCGCGTAAAGGACCGTTGAGTTATAATTCTCATCAAAGGGGGTCTGTATCTGGACATAGTCGACGACACCGTCGTCGTTTCCATCCACCGGTACAGTCGCTGCGTCAACACCCGCAGACAATTCCTCTCCGCTGTACTCTCCGCTGATCCAGGTTTCGCCATCCTTGTAGTTGTAGGCAAGTATGTTCTCCGGGAATGAAAGATCCACTTCCGCCGTGCCCTCCGGTATTGCGACCGTGTAGAGCTTAACCGGCGTTCCCGGCACCATGCTGCCTGTCTCGCTGTCGTAAACATAGGGCGTATACCCGTCTTCGGTTACCGTAACGTCCGTCATCGCCTCGCCGTCTACAGAGGCGCTGAAGATATAGCGGAAGGTCACGGCATAGCGGAGCTCGGCGCCGCTCCAGTCCACAGCATTATAGGTATTCTGGACCTGTATATAGTCTGTGATCTTGTCTCCGTTGATGTCAACGTCTCTGGTATAATTATCGGAACCGTTTACAAAATCGTCTACCGCTCCGCCGAGGAAGGCGGTGTCGTCCGTACCGTCTATAGTCACGGGATGGGCGCCCGTGCCCTTATAATTATAGGCAAGGCAGTTATCCGAGAAAGCGAAGTCTATCTTCTCCGTACCGTAAGGAATGGTGACGGTATAGAGGTTCCCGAGATAGGAAGTGCCGTAGTAATCGGTATACTTATAGCCGTCCTTTTCACATGTAATGTCCGTCAGGACAGTGTCCGTGCCGTTTATGCTGGCCACAAACATCGGCTTGAAGTTCACCACGTACTGCAGTTCTCCGCCGGACGACCAGTCTGCGGAATAAGGCGTCTGTACCCAGATATAGTAATCCAGGTCGGGAATATCCACGCTGCTCTGCCCGCTGAGGCTTCCGTAGGACGCCTTGTACGTACCTTCTGAATCATAGCCGTATGTTATATAGGTATTCTCCCCGAAATCGAGCGTCACCTCATCTATGGCATAAGGCGGTATGACCACGGTATAGAGATCCGCCGTGCTGTCGCCGCCGCCCATGTAGTCATAATACTCGTAGGCGTCCTCCGTCACGATCACGGAAAGCTCCTCACCCTCCGCAGAGGCCGTAAGCGTTATCTCCGGCTGTTCCTCTGCCGCCGGGATATCAATTACAAATGAGGTGGATACGCCTTCTTCGTCATAAACCCAGTATAAATACTTATCTGAGAAATCGAAATCCTCAAAGTCCTCAGCCGGATCCCAGGAATCACTGTCAAAAGTCGCAGGCACCTTGTATGCTCCGGAGAGCGGCGCCGTATTCGTCTCTTCCAGGGATCCGCCGACCAGTCCCGAGAGGTACATAACACTTTCCGGCTCAAAATCAACAAAACGAACATTTTTTGCTGCGGCAGGCACGGTTTTGTCGTAATACAAAACGTCGCCCCTCATATATGAGCCGATAACCGTGCAGTCATTTTTCGCGATATCGAGCGTGTCGCTCTCTTCCTCGGCTTCTCCGACGGGAACTTTAATGATGATGTTATAGGCATCTTCATCCTCATCAGTCACATTGAAAAAGTAAAGGGATCCCCCTTCCGCATCATGTTCAGCGGTAAAAATGAAATACTCGTCGTATTCATCAAGGTATTCGGCTCTTACCGTACTGAGGTTTATCGACGGTGAATCAGTCGCTGCATATGTATCCCATTCCATACCGCCTTCATCTTCTTCAACTATGGTATAAACGGACATTACATTGCTGAATTTCACTGTCGTTGTTCCTGCA
>JAFRAF010000181.1 GCA_017405545.1 Oscillospiraceae bacterium
AACCAAAACGGTCGACGCTGATGCGTCGGCCGTGTTTTGTGCGTTTAAAAGCATAGGCTGCCCAAGCGGCCTGATAAAAAATTGTAAAAAGGTGGTGACAAATACATGGACCGGTAGTATTATACGAGTGTCGGTTAGTTAGTTAAGTAGTTAACCGGTACGATAACAGTATGAAAGGGTGATGCCCTGTGGGACTGGAATTCAAAGGTGACAGACCCATTTTTATGCAGCTTGCCCAGTCTATCGAAGATGAAATACTGTCCGGAGCCTTCGGAGAGGAGACTCAGATACCATCCATAACCGAGTACTCCGTTGCATATAAAATCAACCCGGCGACGGCGCTGAAGGGGATCAATCTTCTGGTGGACAGGGGACTTGTCTATAAGAAAAGAGGGATAGGGATGTTTGTCTCGGCGGGAGCCAGAGAACAGCTTCTGAAGGAGCGCAGGAACGCTTTTTTTGAGCAGAGCATACTGCCTGTGGTGCTTGACGCAAAAAAGCTGGATATGAGCCTTGAGGAGCTTCAGAAAATGATTAGGAGTGGTTTTGAAAATGGCAATTGAAATGAATGCTGTCAGCAAAAAGTTCGACAGAGTATACGCCCTGGACAATGTCAGCGTGTCCTTCGGGGGGAACATGATATACGGTTTGCTGGGCAACAACGGGGCGGGGAAATCCACAGCGCTGAATATAATCACGAATCGGCTCTTTGCCAGTTCCGGCACAGTTACCGTGGACGGCGAGCCCGTTGCCAACAATGACCACGCGCTCGGCAAAATGTTCCTGATGGGCGAGAACAACATGTACCCCAGCGATATGCGGGTCAAAAAGGCCTTTGAGAGCACCGCGCTGTTTTATCCGAAGTTCAGTATTGAAAGGGCCATGCAGCTGTCGGAGAAATTCGGACTGAATACCCGGAGCAAGATCACAGCCCTGTCCACAGGCTACGCGTCCATATTCCGGCTCATACTTGCCCTTACGGCGGATGTGAAGTATCTGCTCCTGGACGAGCCCGTACTGGGCCTCGACGCCCAGCACAGGGACATGTTCTACAGGCTGCTTATGGAGAAATACGCGGAGAAACCCTGCACGATAGTCCTGTCGACGCACCTCATCAGCGAGGTGGAGAACCTGGTGGAGCGGGCAGTGATCATAAGCGGCGGCCGGATAATCCGCGACGCGCCGGTAGAGGAGCTTATGAGAGACTGTTACAGCGTGACCGGGACCGCGGCCCGGGTGGATGAATTCACCGCAGATAAAACGGTGCTGTCCGAGTACAGCATGGGCGGCATAAAAAGCGCCGGCGTTCAGGGGCATATTGACACGGCGCCCGAGGGCCTTGAGCTGGCCCCCATGAAGCTTCAGGACTACTTTATCAGCCTGATGGAGAATGAGGAGGCGGAGAGATGAAACTGAGATCTATACTTACATACTGCTTCAGGGATATAATGCGCGCGTCGCTGATATTTGTGGGGATCTACGTTCTGGTCATACTGCTATTGGCGGTGCTGTCACTCATCACTGAAGGGCATACATATCTCAACGGGGGATACGAGATCGCCGCCGGCATTACAATGTTCGTTGTGGGCATATGCTCGGTCAGAGAATACCTGAGGCTGGCAATACAGAACGGAGTGGGACGCAACACCACCTTCTTCGCCATGATACTCAGCCTCATATGCGCCTGCGCTGTGCTGGCTGTATTGGGCGAGCTGATTTCGACTCTGGGCGAAACGCTGACCGAAAACAACGACAGAGTCAGCTTTTCAAGCCTCTACGCCCTTATTTATTCCGGTCTGTACGGTGTTATGCAGGTCGGTGCCGCTCCCGGCACGGTTTTATCCCATGTCCAGAGCATCGGCCTTGTGTTTGTGACGCTTGCGGGACTCTACCTCTGCGGCAGCTTCCTGTCTCTGCTGTTTTACAGGCTCAAGAAGGTTTTTAAGGTGATACTGGCTATCGCCCTGCCTTTTATCATCTGCTGGATCATACCCGTTGCGCTCATCCGGGTGGGGGGAGCCATCGGAGCGGAGGCGACCATAAGTATATTGGCTTCACCCGGTCTTATGATGCTTTGCATGCTCGCTGGAGCCGTGGTGATGGCCATACTGTGCTGGCTGCTCATATTCCGCGCCCCCATCAAAGCGGTGAAATAGAATAACAGCTCAGCCATAGTCGAGAAAAGGCGTCTGCAACTCGCAGACGCCTTTTAGCTGCTTTTTTTAGTTTTAATACACAACTACCGTTGTGCCTATCGGGCAGTTGTTGTATATCCACTGTACGTCGCTGGTGTACATTCTTACGCAGCCGTGGCTTACGGGATAGCC
>JAFRAF010000182.1 GCA_017405545.1 Oscillospiraceae bacterium
AATGAGGGTATGGATATCCGGAGAAGCAACGCTGGCTTCACTTGCAGACCGCCTTCTTGAGGCAGCGGGTGAACTTGCAGGCGGTGACAGGAGATAGATCAGGAGAGATTTACATGAAAAAGAACAATACCAGAGGGATGGCATACGGCGTAGGCGTGGGCCCGGGAGATCCTGAACTGATGACTCTGAAAGCGTGCAGGCTGATCCGCGAAAATGACGTGATCGCAGTGCCGGGAAAGGTACCGCAGGATGCCGTAGCATATAAGATAGCTGTACAGGCCGTCCCGGAGCTGGCCGATAAGGAACTGGTGCCCATATATATGCCCATGGTAAGGGACAGAGCGCTGATAGAAAAAGAGCACCGCCGGGGGGCGGAGCTCATAAAGCAGTATCTCGACCAGGGTAAAAACGTTGTCTGCCTGACTCTGGGGGATTCGACCGTATACTGTACATTCAGCTATCTGCAGCATATTCTGGAGGCGGAGGGCTATAATGTGGAGCTTGTGAACGGTGTACCCTCCTTCTGCGCGGCGGCCGCGAGGCTGAATATCCCGCTTACAGAGTGGGACGAGCCCCTGCATGTCATTCCCGCCGTACACAGGATGGGAGAGAAGCTGGACGGGCCGGGAACCTATGTGCTTATGAAATCCGCCGGCCATATGCGGGACATGAAGGAGCTCCTCCACATCAGTGGCAGAGAGGCTTCCGCTGTCATCGACTGCGGCATGGACAGCGAACAGGTGTTCCGCAGTGTGGACAAGATACCGGACGACGCGGGATACTTCTCTTTGATAATCTCCAAAGAGCTGTAACGGCCATTCTCACGGATATTTGGAATCAAATACCTCAAACATGCATGCTTCCCCCGTTTACGGCAAAGGATCAAACAATAAGCCGTTAACAGGGGAAGTGAAGTGCGTTTATCAAGTACTGTTCAGGAGATAAGGAGATGTCGACACATTTCTGATTTGAACGTCCGTTTGGATCTCAGGCCCGCGCAAGACCGGAATACGGGCTTTCGTCCCTATCCGGCCAGAGCGGCGCCGAGGGCCTTGCAGTTATCTATAGCTGCGCTGTCGGGGTACTCATTGCATATCACGCTCTCACAGGCCAGCGAAATACCCCTGTCGGAGCAGCGATCCTCCCAGCTCCGCATCCATTCGCCGTCGCCCCAGCCGTAGGAGCCGAACAGGGCGACTCTTTTGCTTCTCAGGGCGCTCTCACATGAGTTAAACAGGGGCTCAAATTCGAATTCATCCAGCACTTCGCTGCCCTGGGCAGAGCATCCCCAGGCCAGAGCGTCGTATTCGCCGACCTTGTTGGCGGAAAACTCACCGGCGGTGAAGACACTGACCTCGGCGCCGGCCTCTTTGGCGCCTGCGGCAACCGCGTCCGCCATTGCCGCTGTGTTTCCGGTTCCGCTCCAATATACAACTGCTACTTTACTCATTTTTACTGCATCCTTTCTGAAAATGATGAATTTGATTTGTTTTTTTATATTACGCTTATACGACAACCGCAAGCTGGGCGATGGAGGCGCCCAGCGCGTAGCGCTTTTTATAGCTGTCAGTACAATGCTTATACGCTGTAAACAGGCTCTTTGCCCGCTCGACATCGCTGTAAACCTTCCAGCAGCCGTCGAGCTTGCTGTTGCGCCCGCGATGCTCGATAAAGCCGCGGACATCAGCAGGCGGGTAACTGAGAAACAGCCCTATTTCATGGGGGAATGTGCCGCAGTCGCTGAGCCGCCGCTTAAGCTCCACAACACAGCTGTCGCCCCGTGTATTTGTGTAACCGGCCTGAAGCAGCAGGTCCCGGGCCTCGCCGGTGGACAGGTCCTCCTCAAGCTGAGCGGGGCGATAGAGATACAGCAGCACGCGGTCCGCTGTGCGGCGCATCGGTATAAGGCGAAGGCCTTTTTCGACAAGAATACGGTTGAGCCTGCGTATCTCATCGGTCAGCTCTTCCGGTGATTCGTATGAACAGGGGAAGAGATTGCCCGTTTTAATCCCCGCCAGTGTAGGAGCGCCCTGAGCAATCAGATTGTTTTCGGACATTTTATCCCTCCTGTCTTCATCATGGTCTTAGCTATCCCACCAATGAAAAAGGATTATTCATCAGTTAGATATTTTTAACTCATGAAGATTACATAAAGGCCTCTGTGCCTTTGATGTAGTTAGTCTACATTAACTGCATCTGTTTGTCAAGTATATTTTTTTCAGATTCAGCCCGGACGTCGACTTGAGCCGTCGTCCGGGATTACCTTGCTTTAAATCCTTCGATTTGCCCCGGTGCGGTTTTATTTTCCGACAAGGCATTTATTTCCGTGGAAATATGCGCTCACGAGCCGCTGCAGGGTGTCCGGCAGATCCATTCTCCCGTCAGTGAGGCACCACTCGAAAACGCAGCCCTTGACTATCGTGCATATGTCCATGCATATCCTGTGTATGTCCGCTGATTTCCCGATTATACCCTGCTCCCGGGCGAGCAGCATCTCCTTCTCGCTTCGCGCCATGACAGTCCCCGCAGGGAATACCCCCTCAGTCTCGCCCATATATGCGGACAGGGATTTGTTTTTTGTGGAGTAAAAGCTCTTCATAAAGTCCATGCCGAACTCCATGTAGCGGTCGATCAGATGCATGTAGAGCTCGACTATCCTTGAAGCAATATCCTCCGGGTCGGCGCTTAGCTCAAAGCCCTCAAATGAGATATCCCCGAGGAAATACATCAGCAGGTCGTCCTTGTTTTTAAAGTGGAAATAAAATGTGCCGATACCAATGTCCGCCTCGCTGCATACGTTCCGGACGGTAACATGGTCCGCGCCCTGTTTTTTTATTATCCGCACTGTTGCGTCAATGATCTGCTGTCGGCTGTTTTCACCCTCCGCCTTCGGCGGCCGTCCGCTTTTTCTGGGCATTCTGCACCTCCAAATAGAACTTGTTCAATTTCTCTTGACAGTATATCGCAAAGGGTGTATTATTGCAAGTAAAAATAGAACACGCTCTATTATTTATTTGGAAAGAAGGCTTATACCATGAAGATAACATACTGGTCGGACTACGCCTGCCCCTATTGCTATGTGGGGGAGGAGAGACTGAAAAAAGCTATTGAATCCGTCCCGGCAACGGAGGAGATAGAGCTGGAGATGAAGGCGTTCAGACTTGACCCGAATGCCGGGGACCACGCCGACGGGGACACCCAGACGAGATTTGCGAAGAAATACGGCATCTCGTTTGAAAGCGCCGGACGTCAGATAGACTCGATTTCGAAGATGGGCAGAGCAGAGGGTCTGGACTTTAATTACGCCACCACGCTCTTTACCAACACCATGGACGCCCACCGCCTGACAAAGCTGGCTCAGAGCAAAAATGACCCTGTCCTCACGGAAAAGGTCATCGACGCGCTGTTCAAAGCGTATTTTGCGGACAATCGCGAGCTCGCGGATAGAGAGCTGCTCTTGAAAATCGGAGTGGATTGCGGACTGGACGGCGAGAAGGTAAGAGCCATGCTGGAATCCGATCTGTACAGGGACGACGTTATCCGGGATGAGCGGGAGGCGGCAAGGAACAAGGTATTCGCCGTTCCGTTTTTTGTCGTGGGCAAGTACGGCATCTCCGGCGCACAGAGCGTGGAGAATATGCAGGAGGCCATAATGCTGTCCCTTGACGAAAATCAGAGGTCATAGCAGAGATGAAGTCGATGATTCATTCGGAATGCAGGTAAAACATAAAGGGGCTCGAGAAATCGAGCCCATCTGTATCTATAGATTTTTTACTCCCTGTCCTGAAAAAAAGAAAAAACCTCTCTTGCCTTGGTAGACAAAAGAGGTTTCTTTGTTGGTCGGAGTGGCGGGACTTGAACCCGCGGCCTCATGGTCCCGAACCATGCGCGATACCAAACTTCGCCACACCCCGAAATTATTTCAGGCACTGTGTAATTATAAGTTTTTGTGACCGTTATGTCAAGTACAAATTTA
>JAFRAF010000021.1 GCA_017405545.1 Oscillospiraceae bacterium
ATTTCTTCTCTACAGAATCAAGATAGTTCTGTAAGGTCTTGGAATTCTTGATGCTCATGAGACCGCCGACGATCATGAAGGCAGCTGCCGCAACAAGATAAATGTGGCCAGATCGCCGGGAGAGATGAGGTCGGAGATGAGCTGACTCGGGTCGCTCTTTCTGTCGGCGAATGCGCCAAGCATATTTTTCAGCGCGTCAACGTTCTCGCCGGTGGCGGCGCTGACATATATCTCATTTTCACCGGGCTTTTCCCTCTCGGAAATGAGGTCGGCCTTGTTGTAGGCTACCACAAAGGGCAGCGCACGGGCGCGAAGCAGCTCAAGCAGGGATTCGTCATCGGGACACATGCCCCGCTGGGCGTCCACCACCAGCACGGCGATGTCCGTCTGGGCCAGTATCTGCCGGGCCTTCTGCATGCGCTTTTCGCCCAGTTCCCCCTCGTCGTCCAGTCCGGGGGTGTCTATTATCACCACGGGCCCCAGGGGCAGCAGCTCCATGGCCTTTTTCACCGGGTCGGTGGTGGTGCCCTTTATCTCGCTTACCACAGCCAGTTGCTGTCCGGTGACGGCGTTCACAAGACTTGATTTTCCGGCGTTTCTCAGTCCGAAAAAGCCTATATGCAGCCGCTCGCCCGAGGGTGTGTCGTTAAGTCCCATATCGGCTCTCCTTAAAAACGGAAGTCGCGGCGGTTGGAATTGCGGATGTCCTCGATATTCTGCCGCGCGATGTCCCTGATGTTCTGCCTGGGTATGCGCTCCAGCTCCCGGGCCACCATATCATAGCCCAGACGCTTTGTCTCGGGGGAGGCGTAGTCCTCCAGATACTCGCTGAGGGTCATGAGGGCGTTGGGGTGGCAGCAGTTGAGTATCTGCCCGCTCTTGCACAGGGCCATGAAGCGGTCGCCGGTGCGCCCGGCCCGGTAGCAGGCCGTGCAGAAGGAGGGAATGTGGTCCTGCTCTATCAGCCAGCGGACCACCTCGTCCAGAGTTCTCTGGTCGCTCACGTCGAACTGCTCGGTGTCGTGGGGCCGTTCCTCCTGAGCGTAGCCGCCCACGGAAGTGCGGGAGCCGCCGCTTATCTGGCTCACACCCAGGTCGAGCAGCTTTTCTCTGACGGTCCGGTTCTCACGGGTGGAGATTATTATGCCGGTGTAGGGCACGGCCAGACGTATGCAGGCGGTGATCTTTGCGAAGGTCTCGTCATCGATGCCGTTGTCAAAGGCGTCGGGGTCGATATCGTCGGCCCGCTTTACACGGGGCACGCTTATGGTGTGGGGGCCCACGCCGTGAACGGCCTCCAGATGCTCGGCGTGCATGATAAGGCCGGCAAATTCGTATTTGTACAGCTCCAGACCGAAGAGGACGCCCAGACCCACGTCGTCTATACCGCCCAGCATGGCTCTGTCATGGGCCTCGGTGTGGTAGTCGTAGTCGTGCTTGGGGCCGGTGGGGTGGAGCCGCAGATAGCTCTCTTTATGATATGTCTCCTGGAAGAGTATATAGGTGCCTATGCCCGCGTCCTTTAGCTTCTTGTAATTCTCAACGGTTGTGGCGGCGATGTTCACGTTCACGCGGCGGATATCGCCGGTTTTGTGGTGGACGGAGTATATGGTGTCTATGCACTCGAGGATGTATTCGATGGGGTTGTTTATGGGGTCCTCGCCGGACTCAATGGCAAGCCGCTTGTGGCCCATATCCTGCAGGGCGATGACCTCGGCCCGAACCTCCTCCTGGGTCAGCTTCTTTCTGGGGATGTGCTTGTTTTTCAGGTGGTAAGGGCAGTAGAGGCAGCCGTTTACGCAGTAGTTGGACAGATAGAGGGGAGCAAAGATGACTATGCGGTTGCCGTAGTAGGCCATCTTTATCTCCTTGGCTATCTCGTATATGCGCTGAACCTTTTCTGGTATATCGCAGGCCAGCAGGAGGGAGGCCTCCCGGTGGGTAAGGCCCGTGCAGACATAGCCGGAGGGGCCCTGCCTGGGGCGGGCTTTTTCCAGGATGCTGTCGATGAGCTCCACATTGTTCTTGTTGTCCTCGGCCCATTTGAGGGTCTCGAGTATCTCTCCGTCGTTGATGAACTCATCCGCTTTCAGAGACTTGGGGTCATAGATTGCCATGGTTTTTATTCTTCCTTTCTTTGAGGTCAGGCGCCGGGCCTTTCCTTTTAGAATATAAATCGTTGATAGTATGAATTTTGCAATGATAGGTTATTTCCTGCTTCAGGCACTGACGCCGCTGAAGTCGCCCCGGTCGGCCGCCAGCTCATAGCCGATGGAGCGCATGCGCCGCGAGAGCTGACTGACGTGCTGGGCCGATTCCTCGCCGGAGCTTATTTTGTTGTTGTAAAGCTCGTATTTTGAACGCACGTCGGCCGGCGACAGGTTGGGCATGACCACATTGGCGCCGGAGAGTATGCCCTTTTCCCGGCCGCAGGGGTCTATTGTGCCCAGGGCCGTAGTGGCGGGCAGGAGCACCGGGGGATGGATGAGGCGTATGATGCTCAGCAGATAGCATGTGAGCTCCGCCGAGCCCGCCGGACAGTCCCGGAAGGGGGAATCCCTGTGGGGGATAAAGGGCCCGATGCCGCACATCTCCGGCTTGAATTCCTCTATGAATTTCAGGTCTGCGGCAATATGCGCCTCCGTCTGATACGGGGAGCCCACCATAAAACCGCAGCCCACCTGATAACCCAGCTCCTTCAGGTCATTAAGACAGCGCAGGCGGTTGTCGAAGGACATGTCCGCCGGATGCAGCTTTTCGTAATGGGCCCTGTCGGCGGTCTCATGTCTTAAAAGATAGCGGTCCGCCCCGGCCTTCCGCAGAAGGGCGTAGCTCTCCCGGCTCCGCTCGCCCAGAGAGAGGGTCACGGCGCAGTCGGGGTGACGTTTTTTCAGCTCCGATATGATGGAGCATAGAACCTCGTCGGTGAAGAAGGCGTCCTCGCCACCCTGGAGCACAAAGGTGCGAAAGCCCAGAGTGTAGCCCTCGTCGGCGCAGTCTATGATCTGATCCGGGCTCAGCCGATAGCGCCGGCAGCTCCGGTTGCTCCTGCGTATGCCGCAGTAGAGGCAGTCATTTTTGCATATGTTGCTGAGCTCTATGAGGCCGCGTATGAATACGCGCTTTCCGTATATCTGCTGCCGCAGCTCCACTGCCCGGCTGGCAAGCTCACGGGCTGAATCCCCGTCGCGCAGACGCAGCAGCTCCGCGTATTCATCTCTGCTCAGACTGTGCCGGGTCCCGAGCTTTTCGATGAGCCCGGACAGACGGCTGTCCATCAGCCCTGAACCGCGGAATAGGTGGTCTTGACAGTCACGTCCTGGAGCCCGCCCAGCTTTCCGGACAGGGCGGCGATATCGTCCTGGGGCGCGTCGAGTACCACGCTGATGATGTTTATGCTGCGCTTGCGGTAGGGAATGCCCATACGTCCGATTATATATTCTCCGTATTCGTGGAGGATGCGGTTGAGATTCTCCACATCTCCGCTCTTTCCGACTATAATGCTTATAACAGCGACTCTGGTATCCATTCTTTTCTCCTTCCTG
>JAFRAF010000183.1 GCA_017405545.1 Oscillospiraceae bacterium
AAGGGCTACTATATGCGCGGAACGTTTACCCATAACAACCCCGATGTCACCAAGGATCTTTTCCATATGACAGACCTGGGTTTCAGTGAACTGAGCATGGAGCCTGTGGTCACGGCCAAGGGCGACCCCATGGGCCTTACGGACGAGGACATAGAGACAGTTAAAAAACAGTATGAGATACTGGCAGAGGAGATGCTCCGTCGGGACAGAGAGGGCAGGGGATTTACCTTCTATCACTATATGATTGACTTAAGCCACGGCCCGTGCATATATAAGAGGATATCCGGCTGCGGCTCCGGTACGGAGTACATGGCCGTTACGCCCTGGGGCGATCTCTACCCCTGCCACCAGGTTGTAGGGGAGGAGGGCTATAAGCTGGGCGATATATGGAACGGCGTGACCAATGAGGCCCTGCGCGAGGAATTCCGCGCCTGCAATGCCTATGCCCGTTCTGAATGCGCTGACTGCTGGGCAAAGCTCTACTGCTCCGGAGGCTGTGCCGCCAACGCCTTTCACGCCACGGGCAGCATACGCGGCGTGTATGAGCCCGGCTGCGAGCTGTTCAAAAAACGTATGGAATGCGCGATAATGATAAAGGCCGCGAAAGCGGCGACGGAAGACTGATATGGATACACCCATTTTGGACTTTCTCAAAGAATATGAGAGCTTCGGTACCGTGCGTATGCATATGCCAGGGCACAAGGGCCGCTCTTTACTGGGCTGCGAATCCCTGGATATCACGGAGATAAGCGGCGCTGACGCACTCTACGAGGCCGGCGGTATCATCGCAAAAAGCGAAGAAAACGCTGCGGCCATTTTCGGAACATCTAAAACTCTTTATTCAACAGAGGGCTCCAGCCAGTGCATAAAAGCTATGGTGCACCTGGCCGTAACATGCAAAAGAAGCAGTCGCCGGCCATACTTATTAGCGGGCAGAAACGCTCACAAGGCGTTTATATACGCTCTGGCGTTGTCAGACGCCGATGTTAAGTGGCTGAGCGCCGAGGGGACAGATTCCCTGTGCAGCTGCGTGATTACTGCCCGGCATGTGGAAAAGGCTCTCTCGGAGGCGGACACGGCGCCAGCAGCCGTATATATCACAAGTCCTGATTACCTTGGCGGTCAGCTGCCTGTTCGTGAAATAGCGCAGATATGCCGCAGTCACGGCGTACCTCTGCTGGTGGACAACGCCCACGGCGCATATCTGCACTTTTTAACCGGGAAGCAGCATCCCATGGACCTTGGGGCCGATATGTGCTGTGATTCCGCACACAAGACGCTTCCGGTGCTTACAGGCGGCGCCTATCTCCATATATCAAAACAGGCCGACGCGTATTTTGGCCAAAACGCAAAGGCGGCTATGGCCATATACGGCTCAACCAGCCCATCTTATCTCACGCTGGCGTCGCTGGACAACTGCAATCTCTTTCTATGCGATGGTTTCAAAGACAAGCTGGAAGATACAGTTTGTAAAGTCGCAGCGGCACGCAAGTCCCTCATTAGAAAAGGGTGGGAGACCGTCGGTACAGAGCCGCTGAAGATAACTGTAAGATGTCCTGAGGGGCTGTCGGGCAATGAGCTCGCGGGCAGACTGCGCAGCGGCGGGCTTGAGTGCGAATACGCGGATGAGGATTACGTCGTTTTCATGCCATCTGTCCTTACAGAACAGCGGGAGCTTCAATTGCTGGATTCTCTCATGGAAAAAAACAATTTATCAAAAAAGGAAGTGTCGGCACCGGCGCCGCTGGCTTGCAAGCGGCTGAT
This sequence comes from Oscillospiraceae bacterium, assembly GCA_017405545.1. GTDB lineage: Bacteria > Bacillota > Clostridia > Oscillospirales > Oscillospiraceae > RGIG2311. Next base: position 1,765 of record JAFRAF010000183.1, read on the forward strand.
GACCGTAAGGCAGGCCTTATTCTCACCGCAGGAGTACCTGCCGGTCTCTCTGGCCTCCGGGAGGATATGCGCAGCGCCCACAGCGGGATGTCCTCCGGCCGTACCGATAGTTGTGTCGGGAGAGCTGATAGATGAAAACGCTTCAGCGCTTCTTGAAAAATATGGAATTGAAAGAATCGCGGTAGTCACGCAGAGTAAGACCGCCGGGTTATAAGTTTAAACTTTAAGAACAGGGGGCGATATGTCTGGACAAGCTCACGATTCCTCATACAGCAAAAAGAGTATTGGGCATTCTCAGCACCGACGGATATGAGGCATACCTTGTGGGCGGCTGTGTTCGCGACCTTGTTATGGGCGTCACCCCCGGCGACATTGATATATGCACCTCGGCCCTGCCCGAAGATGTGAAGCGGGCTTTTTCCGGCTATAGGACAATAGATACAGGGATAAAGCACGGCACAGTCACCGTCCTTATTGAGGGCTGTCCCGTTGAGATAACCACATTCAGGAGCGAACAGGGTTATTCCGATTCAAGGCATCCAGACGACGTGTGCTTTATCAGCTCAATTGAAGAGGACTTAAAGCGCAGGGACTTTACGATAAATGCTCTGGCATACAATGAGAGCCGCGGTCTGGTCGATTTCCACGGCGGTTTAGAGGATATCCGACAGGGCATTATCCGCTGTGTCGGCGACCCGGATGAGAGATTCAGCGAGGACGCTCTCAGGATCATGAGGGCTGTACGCTTTTCCTCAAAGCTGGGATTCAAAATCGAAGCCCGGACACTTGAAGGAATGCGCAGAAATCTGCCTGGTCTGAAGAGAATCGCAAACGAGCGCATACTGTCCGAACTCTACGGCATCCTTTGCGGCGACGGAGCAGGCAGGGTCATGCGTGAATACCCGGAGGTGTTCTTTGAGGTCATACCCGAGCTCAAACCCATGTGGGGCTTTGACCAGCACAACAGACACCACTGCTATGACGTGTGGGAACACACAGCCTACGCGGTGGACGGGGTACCCAACGACCCTCTGCTGAGAATGACCATGCTGCTCCACGATATAGGAAAGCCCAAGAGCTTCTTCATAGGTGACGACGGCACGGGCAGATTCCTCAAGCACCCCCTGTACGGAAGGGACATATCTGACGAGGTCCTGCGCAGACTGGGCTGTGACAACGCAAGCCGTGAACTGATAGTCTCCCTTGTGGAGGCCCACGATCTCCGTCCGACACTCAGCCGCAGCTTTGCCCGACGCTGTCTCAATAAATGGGGCAGGGATATGATGCGTCTGCTCTTTATCGTGGTGCATGAGGACATATGCGCCCAGTCTGAGTGGAAAAAGGATGAAAAGCTGGAGACGCTCAGGGCCTTTGAAGCGCTGGTACAGAGTGTGATAGACGATATGGACTGTGTAAGCCTGTCCGACCTGACAGTAAACGGAGACGATCTCCTGGCCCTCGGATTCAAGGAGGGAAAATCCGTCGGCGAGATGCTCAGTGAGCTCCTTTCTCTTGTTATCGACGATGAGCTTCCGAATGAAAAAGACGCGCTCCTGGCATATGCCGCAGAACGCGTCAGTTGAAAATAGGATTGTATAGCTTTTAATCCAGAAGGGCAGCCCTGTCACCCAGGACTGAGTTTTCAAGCACCTTCATACCCATGTCATCGAAGACATATATGCGGTATATGAGGACTCTGAGCTTTTCTCCCACCTGTATCGGCCGCCGCTCCAGGGAGCGGTTGACCGTAATGGTGGTGCCGCCCACATCCAGGGTCAGCTCGTAAAAGCTTCCCTTGAAGGCTATATCTTTTATGACGCCCTCCTCGGTCGCGTCAATAATAGGATGGTATTTCTCATTATCACTTTTGAAAGCCTCAACAAATTCCGGCCTTATTATCGCCCGGCTGTTTTTCGGCGCTTCTGAAAAGCCGATGAAGCAGCCGGGGTTTTCTATTATTGTTGACTGCCCGATAAACTGTGCCACAAAGGGCGAGCGGGGCCTGTTATATATATCCACAGGTTTTCCCGTCTGTTCAACGCGGCCCTTGTTTGTAACGATAATATCGTCCGCCACCTCAACGGCCTCATCCTGATCGTGGGTGACGAATATGCTGGTGATGCCCAACCGGGATACCATATCCTTCAGCCACAGACGCATCTCCTTGCGCACCTTCGCGTCAATCGCGGCAAAAGGCTCGTCCAACAGCAGAAGATGGGGCATGGGGGCAAGGGCTCTGGCAAAGGCCACACGCTGGCGCTGCCCGCCTGAGAGCTGGTTCGGATAGCGTTTTTCAAGGCCCTCAAGACCGGACATCTTCATGAGCTCGGCGACTCTATCCCGAATCTCCGCGCCGCTTTTTTTCTGCACCTTAAGGCCGAAGGCTATGTTTTCAAAGGCCGTCATATAGCGAAACAGAGCGTAATTCTGGAATACAAAACCTATGCCTCTTTTGCTGGCGGGCATGTCGTTCACCCGCTCATTATCAATGATGATATCGCCGGAATCCGGTGTCTCAAAACCGGCAATGATACGCAGCAGCGTCGTTTTCCCGCTGCCGCTGGGCCCGAGAAGGGCGACCAGCTTTCCCTTTTCCACACCGAAGCTGACGTCATCCGCGGCTTTGAAGCCGCCAAAGCTCTTATTTACATTCTTCAACTCCAGATACATGCTTTATTCCTCATTCTTTCTGTCGTAATACTCCAGCAGGCTGCGAATGATAAGCAGCAATATCGCCATAAATACCAGAATGGATGAAACAGCAAAGGCGGGAGCGAGCTTAAACTCATTATACAGTATCTCGATATGCAGGGGTATAGTCGTAGTCTTGCCCCGCAGATGTCCGGATATAATAGACACGGCGCCGAATTCACCCATAGCCCTGGCGGCACAAAGCACAACGCCGTAGATAAAGGCCCGGCGGATATGGGGGAAGGTTATCCGGCGGAAGATGGTTAAGCCCTTGGCTCCCATGAGCGCTGCCGCCTCCTCCTCGTCACGGCCAGTAGCCTCCAGTACGGGGATGAGCTCACGGGATATGTAGGGAAGTGTGACAAAAATCGTTACAAGCACGACTCCCGGCACAGTGAACGCTATCTTAATGCCGTGGGCCAGCAGAAAATGGTATATGGGGCTGGAGCGGCCGAAAGTCAGTATATATATCAGACCGACTATGACAGGCGATATTGAAAGGGGCAGATCCATGAATGTGGTTATCAGCTTGCGCCCCGGATAACTGTATCGCGTCACCGACCAGGCGGCGAACAGTCCGAAAAAGGAGTTGACAACTACCGATATCACCACGGCAATTACCGTCAGCCAGAAGGATTTGACGGCGATGGGGTCGCTTATACTGGCAATATAGGCCGCAAATCCGCTTTTAAACGCCTGTACCAATACAAAGATCAGCGGCAAAATGAGGAAAGCCAGGGCGAATATCACGCAAATCGCTATAAGCAGGGGATTGCCGCTTATTTTTTTCTTCACAGCATTCACCCTCCTTACATACCTCCCACGCGTTTTGCAGCGTGGGCCTGAACGATGTTCATTATAAAGAGTATAATAAAGGCTATTATCAGCATTACTATGGCTATCGCGGTCGCCTCAGCATAGTCGAATTCCTGCAGCTGGGAATAAATCATCAGGGGCACGGTCTCAGTATAATACGGCTGGTTTCCCGCAATGAAAACAACGCTGCCATATTCTCCCAGCGCCCTTGAAAAGGCAAGGCCAAAGCCTGTAAGAGCAGCAGGAGCCATCTCAGGCAATATGATCCGTAAAAATGAAACCGCCTTACCGGCGCCCAGTATCTCAGCGCTCTCCTCATATGAGGGATCCAGCTTCTCAAGCACTGGCTGTACAGAGCGGGTGACAAATGGTATACCCACAAATATCAGGGCTATCACTATGCCCACGGGGGTATAGGCTATATCTATTCCAATCTTCTCAAAAATACTTCCCACCCAGCCTGTGTTTACCGTGAGCGAGGTAAGCGCTATGCCCGCTATGGCGGTGGGCAGGGCGAAGGGCAGTTCAATCAGCCCGTCCAGAAGCCGTTTTCCCGGGAAATCACAGCGCACAAGGACCCAGGCCATCATTATTCCCGTTATAAGATTTA
>JAFRAF010000184.1 GCA_017405545.1 Oscillospiraceae bacterium
ATGACGGTGGACGAGGCCCTTGTGTTTTTTGAGAATCTGCCGAAGCTGAAAAACAGGCTGCAGACGCTCAGCGACGTCGGCCTGGGCTATGTGAAGCTGGGACAGTCCTCCACCACCCTGTCCGGGGGTGAGGCCCAGAGGGTGAAGCTGGCCACGGAGCTGTCCAAGCGCAGCAGCGGAAATACTTTTTATGTCTTGGACGAGCCCACAACCGGCCTGCACTCCGGGGACGTAAAGCGCCTTCTGGAGGTGCTCAACAGGCTGACCGACGCGGGCAACACTGTGGTGGTTATAGAGCACAACCTGGACGTAATAAAGTCCGCTGACTGGATAATAGATCTGGGCCCCGAGGGCGGAGACCAGGGCGGAGAGGTGGTCTTTGCCGGGACTCCGGAGGAACTGGTGCGCAGCGGCAAGGGCTATACGGGCAGCTTTCTGGAATCCAAGCTGAAAAGCTGAGGGGGGACAGACGGCACGCAAGCCCGCATGATTATTGCGGCCGATGATGCGCCGGGTCTGCTCCCGGCTTTTCGCCGGCAGAGAATATTAATGCAAAAAATCGTTATTTCCTGCCAAAGATGTATATAAGCCCCTTTTATCGGTGATAATAGCCGGTGAAAGGGGCGTTTTTCATGGAAGATAAGAAAAATCTGGTCAAAAAGCTGGACAGCTTCATTGAGGGGCGGGGCTTCTACATAGTCCTGCTGGCCTGTGTAGCGATAATAAGCGTTGCGGCGTTGACTGTGTGGGTGCCGGGCTTCGATATCCTGAAGGGGAGCGATCCCGAGGACGGCGGAGTCAGCGACATCGGCGGGAACTATTCTCCGGCTATGGTGGACGGGGCGGAGACGGACATGTACGGACAGGAACCGCCCGCGGAGGAAGGGAAAACCCGGACAGAGGATGAGGCGGGCGACAAAACAGACACGCTCCTTCCGGAAGCCGTTGAGGTCGAGGCGGACGATGAGGACGGCGGGGAGAGCGAAGCGGAGAGCCCCGCCGAGACGGAGCCCGCGGCAGTTCCCGCCGCCGCTGAAATAGTGGTCGAGGCGGGTGAGATCAGCTTTATATGGCCCGTGACGGGGGATATAAGTCAGGAATACGCTGTGGACCGCCTGATTTTCTCCAAAACCATGGGGGACTGGCGCGCACATCCCGGGGTGGACATAAGCGCCCGGCTGGGGGATAAGGTCTGCGCCGCCGCCGGCGGAACGGTGAAGGAGCTGTATAAGGACGATCTGCTGGGCACCTGCCTTGTGATAGACCACGGGCAGGAGCTCAGCAGCGTATACGCCAATCTGGCGGCCCTGCCCGCCGTGTCCGCCGGAGACTCTGTTGAGCAGGGCCAGGTCATTGGCTCGGTGGGGGATACGGCCATTGGCGAGACCGGCGAGGTCAGCCACCTTCACTTCGCCGTCAGGCGGGGTGATGAGTGGCAGGATCCCATGGATTATTTGACATAAAAGTTGACAAGTTTTTTTCGGAAGGAAAGTCAAATGATGTGTAAATCGCTGATATTTGTCCAAAGTAACAATTAATGTTTGACAGCGGCGAAAAAAAGGGATATCATACGTTATAATTATTCAATAAACCAGCGGCTGTGAACGGGAAGAGTAAGCACAGACCCGAAAGCAGAGAGGCGAGGCGTTTTGCTGCGAGCCCGCCATGAGGGATGTGTTGAAGGTCGCCCGGGAGCCGTATGCCGAAGTCGGCTTTAAAAACGCACAAGTGCATGGCATGCTTTGCCGTGAATTCAGGTGGTACCACGGAGTAAGGGAGCTTCGTCCTGTGTCGGACGGAGCTTTTTGTTTTTAAATATTCAATGCTCATCGGCCCGCTCTGATGTCTTTCGGCGCATATTTAAAATGTATTCTGCGGTGAGAAGCCGGACATACGGTCTTTAAACAAATTATACGAGGAGGTTGACGACATGACAGGAGCCCAGGCCCTTATTCAAAGCCTGAAGAATGAAAATGTTACCCACATGTTTGGGTATGCCGGCGCGACGATCTGCCCGGCTTATGACGCCCTAAAGAATACTGACGGTATCGGTTATACTCTCGTAAGGGTAGAGCAGAATGCCGGACATATGGCGTCCGGATACGCGAGGGTTTCTGGCAAGGTCGGTGTAGCTATGGTCACATCGGGACCGGGAGCCACCAACCTCATAACCGGCATAGCCACGGCTTATCTGGACAGCATTCCCCTTGTATGCATCACCGGGCAGGTCCCCTCGAACCTTCTGGGCCACGACATTTTCCAGGAGGTGGATATCACCGGAGCGGTGGAGCCCTTTATAAAGCACAGCTACCTGCTCAAGGACGCCAGGGACATCCCGAGAGTGGTGAAGGAGGCCTTTTACATCGCCTCCACCGGTCGTCCCGGACCCGTGCTGATAGACATTCCCAAGGATGTGCAGGACGCGGAAATAGATTATGACTATCCCGAAAGCGTTAGTATAAGGGGATATCGTCCCCAGGTGCAGGCCGATGAGGAGCAGATAGACATGCTCTGCGAGGCCATCACCAATGCGGAGCGACCTCTTATATTGGCCGGCGGCGGCGTTATGCTGGCCGACGCGAGGAAGGAGCTCATAGCCCTGTCCGAGGCCACGGGCATCCCCGTAGCCACCACCATGATGGGCCTGAGCATCCTGCCCACGGATCATCCCATGAATATGGGCATGGTGGGCGTCTTCGGACATAAGGCGGCGAACATGGCTATGAACATGTCCGACCTGCTGATACTCATCGGCTCACGCGCGGCTGACAGAGCCATACCCAACGCCGGCGAGAGACAGGCGATGACCATACACATCGATGTGGATCCCGCCGAGATCGGGAAGAACATACCCAACTCCCTGTCCGTTATAGGCGACGTGAAGGCCGTAATAGCCCAGGTCTCGGCCAGAGCGCCCAAGGCCGACAGCAGAATTTGGGTTGAGGAGCTCAGGGCCAGGAGAAAGCAGGACCTGTCCTGGAAGGGCAAGGAGAGAGAGGGCTCGGTAAACCCGGGCAACGCCATGAAGATCCTGGGCGACAAGCTGGACAGCGACGCCTTTGCGTGCATAGACGTGGGACAGAACCAGATCTGGGCCTCAAAATACCTGACTCTCAAGGAGAACACCCGCTTCCTCACCACCGGCGGCCTGGGCACCATGGGATACTCCCTCCCCGCTGCCATCGGCGCCAAGGTGGCCGACCCCTCGAAGCAGACGGTGGTCGTCTGCGGAGACGGAAGCTTCCAGATGTTCATGAATGAACTTTCGTCCTTGCGTTCAGAGGGATTTGATGTTAAAATCGTGATGGTCGAAAACAATGTTCTGGGCCTTGTGCACCAGATACAGCGCAACGCCTACAGCGGACCCTTCGGCGTGGATCTGACCTGTCCCCCCGACTGGGCAAAGCTGGCTGACGCCTACGGCGTGGCCTTTGACAGAGTATCAAACGACGCCGACGTACCTGCCGCCATCGATAAGATGCTGGCGGCAAAGGGCCCCTATCTCCTCTGCCTGAAGACAGACGAGCAGATGACAACAAATGATTAAGGAGGGCAAACAATGAAACAGACAATATCCGTTCTTGTTGAGAACCGTGCCGGCATACTCAGCCGTGTTACGAGCCTTTTTGCCCGCCGCGCATTTAACATCGACAGCCTCGCTGTCGGCGTCACTGACGACCCCACCATATCTCGAATTACCATCCTCGTCGATGACGAGGTTAGCGACATTGTACAGGTCACCAGCCAGCTAAACAAGCTGGTAGAGGTGATAAAGATACGAATACTTGAGCAGACGGGCATTATCAGCCGTGAGCTGATGATAATCAAAGTCGAAGCGACCCCCGAAACCCGACAGGAGATTATGACAGCCTGTGATATCATGGGCGCTAAAGTCGAAGACGTTACTCCCACCACAATGACACTGGTCATTACGAGCAGCACCGAGCACCTGGATATTTTCCAGGAGATACTCAGGCCCTTCAATATTTTAGAGGTCTCCAGAACAGGCGCGGCAGCGGTTCAAAAGGGAAGCGGCTATCTCAGATAGGATACGGAACTTAAGGGGGCTGGCGAAAAACGTCGGTCCCCAAACTGTTTCGGGAACAGAGTATGAAGGCTGACAGGGTCG
>JAFRAF010000185.1 GCA_017405545.1 Oscillospiraceae bacterium
CCCCGGTCGAAAAGGAAGAGGAAGACCAGATATCCTTCACGGATATGAGCTCGAGGGAGCTGGCCGACAGGGTGAGAAACACGGATCCCGACACCCTTACTCCCCTTGAGGCGCTGAACCTGATATACGAGTTCAAAAGGATGGTGGACAGGTGAGCAGGACCCCGGCAAAGCCCTTTTCCCACCCCATGCGCAAATCGGAGATCATCTTCGGCTGGATATTCCTGCCCGTCTTCGTGCTTCTCCTGCCCCGGGCCACGGCGTTTTTCTGCATTAGGGTCCTGGTCCGATACTGGCCGGGGCTCGACAGCGCACATTTGAATTTCCTCTTTTTCGCGCTGGGCTTTGTAATTCTGACCGTGTGCATGTTCAGCTTCCTCAGGGAATCTTTCCACGATCTGCTGGACAATCTTCTGAACACCGTCAAAGCTCTGTTTATTTGTTTCGTACTCTACTACCTGCTTCTGTATGTGGTAAACCTGTTGTGCATACTGACGGTGGGCGACGCAATAAACCCCAACGAGGAAAATGTCCGGGCCGCTGCCGAGCTGAACTCAAACGTGATGCTGGCCGTGGCGGTCATTATCGGCCCCATAGTGGAGGAGACCCTTTTCAGGGGCGTGGTGTTCGGCTCCATACGCAGGAAGAACCGCCTTCTGGCATATGCCGTATCCTGTCTGCTGTTCTCCCTGTATCACATATGGCAGTATTTCCCCGACAGCTTCGACTGGATGTATCTCATGTACCTGCTGCAGTACATCCCCGGCGGCATATGCCTGGCCATGGCCTATGAGCGCGGCGGCAGCATATGGTCCTCAATAATGCTGCACTCGCTGATAAACTTCATTTCCATGCAGGCCATGTCCCTGTGACTGTGCCCGATCTGCATACGACCCGGCGCGCCGCATCCGCCGCGCGCTTTTCTGCGGAACGAGCCGTCGGCCGAGGCGGTTTTTCCCGCCGCCGGGATATCACCTGTCCCGGAGGGGAGTATATTTCTTAACGGAAACCTTATATACAGTCGAATCTGATTGTTGAATTAGAAATATTTTTGTTGTAAAATGAATTATTATGTCTTTATACAAATCCAACAGCGTACCGCACTCGGAGGAACAACATGAAGATCGGCCTTGACGTGGGCTCAACCACTATAAAGTGTGTCGTGATAGACGACAACGATCAAATTATATACAAAAGCTATAACCGGCACTACTCCCACATAGTTGAGAGCGCGGCAAAGGAGCTTGAGCGGCTGCGCGAGACGGTGGACGGAGTTGTATCCCTCTCCGTGTCGGGCTCCGCGGGGCTGGGCTTTGCCACCCACTGCGGTCTGCCCTTTGTGCAGGAGGTCTTCGCCACGCGCATCGCCGTGGGAAAGCTGCACCCCGAGTCCGATGTTGTCATCGAGCTGGGTGGCGAGGACGCCAAGATACTCTTCCTCACCGGCGGGCTTGAGGCCCGCATGAACGGCAGTTGCGCCGGCGGTACCGGGGCCTTCATAGACCAGATGGCCACCCTGCTGAAAACGGACCCGGCCGGCATGGACGAGGCCGCAAAAAACAGCACCAGATCCTACACCATCGCCTCCCGCTGCGGCGTGTTCGCCAAGAGCGATATACAGCCCCTTTTGAATCAGGGGGCCAAAATCGAGGATGTATCCGTCAGCATTTTTCAGGCGGTTGTCAACCAGACCATAGCCGGACTGGCCCAGGGCCGTCCCATAAAGGGGAACGTGCTGTACCTGGGCGGGCCAATAACCTTTTTAAGCCAGCTCCGGGCCTGCTTCGACCGCACTCTGGGGATAGAGGGCACGCTGCCCGAGGACTCGCTGTACTACGTGGCCATGGGTGCCGCCATGTACGGTCAGGGCGAGTGCACCCTTGACGAGGCCATAAGCGCCCTGGAGCAATACTCCGCCAACGCCGATTACAACGCCGAGGCCCCCCTGTTCACGGACGAAGAGGAGTATGAGGAATTTATCGCCCGCCACGCCTCCGCCACTGCTCCCCGCGGGGAGCTGAAAAACTGCGACGGCCCTGTGTACATAGGCGTGGACGCGGGCTCCACCACTGTCAAGGTCGCCGACATAGACGGGGAGGGCACTCAGCTGTACTCTGATTACCGCTCCAACAGCGGCAACCCCATCAGCATAGTCAAAGAGGTCCTTGAGGACATCTACAGGCGCAAGCCCGATATTTTCATCGCCGCCTGCGCCGCCACCGGCTACGGCGAGGAGATAGTCAAAAACGCCTTCAGTCTGGACATGGGCGTGGTCGAGACCATGGCACATTTCACCGCCGCGAAGCACTTCATGCCCGAGGTGGACTTCGTCATAGACATCGGCGGGCAGGACATGAAGTGCTTCAAGATAGAAAAGGGCGCCGTCAGCGACATATATTTGAACGAGGCATGCTCCTCCGGCTGCGGCAGCTTCCTCCAGACCTTCGCGGAGGCCCTGGGCTACACCGCCCCGGAGTTTGCGAAGCTGGGACTCAAGGCCGACCGGCCCGTGGACCTGGGCAGCCGCTGCACAGTGTTCATGAACAGCAGCGTAAAGCAGGCCCAGAAGGACGGCGCCAGCATAGAGAACATCTCCGCCGGCCTGTCCATGAGCGTGGTGAAAAACGCCATATACAAGGTAATAAGAGCCGCCTCCCCAGAGGAGCTGGGCAGGCACATCGTGGTGCAGGGCGGAACATTTTTAAACGAGGCCGTGCTCCGCGCCTTTGAAAAGGAGATGGGCGTACCCGTGGTCCGGCCTGACATAGCGGGACTCATGGGCGCATACGGAGCCGCCCTGTGGGCCATGGACAAGGGTCCGAAACACAGCTCGGTCATCACCGCCGAGGGGCTGGACCGCTTCAGCTATGAGATGAAGCAGAGCGTCTGCGGCGGCTGCGGCAACAAGTGCCGCTTGACCATCAGCACCTTTGAGGGCGGAAAGCGCTTCATATCCGGCAACCGCTGCGAACGTCCCGTTAAAGGCCACTCCGACGACGAACTGAACATGATGGACTTCAAGCGCCGGCTTCTGGCCTCATACGCCCCCGTGCCGGGGCCGAGAGGGCGCATAGGCATCCCCATGGGGCTGAACATGTACGAGCTGCTGCCTTTCTGGCACGCCTTCTTCACAAAGCTGGGCTTTGAGGTGGTCACAAGTCCCAAGTCGGACAGGACGCTCTATCTCTCGGGACAGGACACAATCC
>JAFRAF010000186.1 GCA_017405545.1 Oscillospiraceae bacterium
ATGGGCATAGACAGCAGGGACATAATCATCAGCGATATTGGAAAGATAGTTGAGTTCGGCGCCAGGGGACCCAGAATAAACGGCACGGTGCCCTCGGGCAAGGTGCTTGTGGACGGCGCCGGGGTCGGTGACGTGGGCAGCGTGGTACTGCGCGACAGAAAGCATCTGGCTCAGGACGGCATGCTGGTGGTTGTCATCAGCCTCTCCGGAGAGGACGGAAGTCTCATTTCCGGACCGGACATAATCACCCGCGGTTTTGTGTATGTCAAGGAGTCCGAGGAGCTGATAAATGAGATGAAGGACATTGTTCTGGACGCGCTGGATTACTGCTACGACTGCAGCATAACAGACTGGGCGACAATAAAGAGCAGTGTAAAGTCCAGACTCAGCGACTATCTGTATAAAAAGACCAAGCGGAACCCCATGATACTGCCCGTGATTATGGAGATATGAGTATGGGAATTCAAATATTCGGCAAGTCGAAATGCTTTGACACAAAAAAGGCCCAGCGCTATTTCAAGGAGAGAAGGATAAAGGTGCAGGATGTGGACCTGCCCCGATACGGACTGAGCAAAAGGGAGTTTCAGAGTGTGAAGCAGGCGGTGGGCCTGGATGAGATGGTGGACCCGAAATGCGAGGGGGCCGAGCTAATAAAATACCTTGCCCACGAGGCGGACAAAGAGGAAAAACTCTTGGGAAACCCCCAGTGGCTCCGCACTCCCATAGTCAGAAACGGCAGCAAGGCCACAGTTGGCTATTGCCCGGATATCTGGAAGAGCTGGGAGATATGAAAAAAAGCACCCGTTTGGGCAGTGCAAAATCTGCCGGGCGGGTGCTTTTGAGCTGTTTCATGGAAACAGATTCAAACACCTGTTGCATTAAGCAAACCGTCAACGTATAATGGTACAGGCCGCCGCGGCAGATGAGAACTTAGAGAGCGGCGAAACACGCCGGAGGCGTGCAGGGAATGTATATGGGAGGAGTGCCTGTCTATGTTGACACTCGGAATGATATGGGATGCTCAGAGCGCGCTTAAGGGGGTTGCAAGGTATACGCCCCTTGACAAGGCGAGAAACGTCGAGGGCGAGGTATATATAAAAGCGGAAAACCTGCAGCTCACCGGGGCCTTCAAGCTCCGCGGGGCATATAACAGGATACGCACTCTCAGCCCTGAAGAAAGGGGAAAAAGCGTCATAGCCTGTTCGGCGGGAAATCACGCCCAGGGCATAGCCCTGTCCGCGTCAAGTCTGGGCATTCGCTCAGTGATATGCATGCCATCCTCAGCGCCCCTCAGCAAGATAGAGGCCACCAAGAGCTACGGCGCGGAGGTGGTCCTGGTGCCCGGCGTATACGATGACGCCGCGGCGGAGGCCCAGCGTCTGGCAAGGAAGAAGGGCTACACCTTCATCCACCCCTTCAATGACGAGTATGTCATAGCCGGACAGGGGACCATAGGGATAGAGATACTCGAACAGCTGCCGGAGGTAGAGCAGGTCGTGGTGCCCGTGGGCGGAGGAGGCCTGATAAGCGGTATAGCCTTCGTCATAAAGCATCTGAAACCGGACTGCAAGGTCATCGGCGTGCAGGCTGAGGGCGCCGCCTCAATGTACGAATCCAGAATAAAGGGCAGGCCCATAGAGCTGGAGAGTGTAAACACCATCGCCGACGGCATAGCCGTAAAGCGTCCGGGAGACCTGACATTTGAGCTCTGCAGCAAATACGTTGACGAGATAGTCACCGTCAAGGACGACGAGATTGCGTCCGCCATACTCGCCCTGATGGAGGGGCAGAAGACCGTGGCGGAGGGCGCGGGAGCGGTGTCCGCCGCGGCTGTCATGTTCGGCAAGGCGGACAGGAGCAAAAAGACCGTTTGCGTCGTATCCGGGGGCAATGTGGATGTGACCACCCTGTCCAGAGTGATAACCAAGGGCCTTTCCAAGGCGGGACGCATAAGTGCCTTCACCACAAAGCTGGCAGATAAGCCGGGCAGCCTTCTGAGCCTGCTGAATGTCATCGCGGAGGCCGGGGCGAACATTATAAGCATCAACCACTCCAGAGAGGATAAGCAGTCGGACGTCTCCGCGTGCATCGTGTCCCTGGCCCTTGAGACCAGAGACCCCGAGCATGTGAGGGAGATAGAAAATAAGCTACGCTCCAGCGGCTACGAGCTCTACGAGGATAAGCAGAGGAACTGGCTATAAGGAATAGGAAAACAGAGAAGCAGGCCGCGGCCATCCTGAGATGGCTGCAGCCTGCTTTAACATATGAAGTCTTGGTAA